>JBHHUI010000048.1:0-9879 GCA_046753805.1 Anaerolineales bacterium | reverse complement strand
TCTTCAAACTCGATTACGCCGTTTTTCAAGCGCTCGAGAATGTCGGTTTCTTGTTCGGGGGTTGGAGCCATGTGGTTCCTCCAGTGTGATTGTACGTGTGGGTTAGAGTAAGAGTTAGCGTTAGGGTTTGGATTTTCGTTGTTCTAACTGTGTGCTCTATCTCCGTATTTCTTCGTGGCTTCAATCATAGCCCTCATGTTTTCCGGCGGCACGGAGGGCCAGATGTCGCAGCCGGGCCATATCGCATCCGCGCCTTGCGCAATCGAGTTCTTGATTAGTTCGTCAACTTCCTCCGGGGTGCCGTCCACCATCGGCGCGCCGAAGGGTTGATAGTGGCCGAACAATCTGACATTGGGCAGTTTTGCGCGCGTCTCATCCAACCGGTTCATCTGATCGACACTCAAGGCGTCCGCGCCACTCTCGGCCATCAACTCAACAATGGGGTTGGTGTCGCCGCAAATATGCAGCACTTTCGGCGTGTGCTCAAAGCGACCGAACAACACCTGTAGATTCGGCAGGATCAACGACTCGAACACTCGCGGGCTGAGAATGCTCGAGGTAGCGCCCATCTCGCGTACGGTAATGAAGTCTGCACCGGCTTCGATGTAGAGGTTCAATATCGCGGTTAGATAGTCGACCATGAAAGTCAGGTGACGCTGCACTGCGTCGGGTTTCTTGAGCGTCATCTTGAGCAGGACTTCCAGGTCCATGACCTGCCCCAGTTCGGTGAACGGGCCAAGTACCCAAGCGCCGATTGCGACCTGGTCGCCGATGTCCTGCTTCAGCAATCGCAACGCTTCCAGCACAACCGGAACGCGGCCGGCCTTCTCCAGCTCCGCCGGCATCTGCAACTCAAAGTTTTCAATCTGGCGCTGCGCTTCTTTCAGTACGTACCGCTTGGCAGCGCGCTCATCGAGGTCGTCCGGCGGCTGAATATGGGTCGTGTCCACGAGTTTGCGTTTCATCACCGGGTAGATGATCTGCATCTCGTCAGCTTTCTCATAGTATTTCACGCCCGCGCCGAGCGCCTCGGCCGCCACGCCCATGTCAAATGGGACGACGGCGCTTTCGACGCCGAACAGGCGATACGTACTGGCGGCGGCGGCGGCCATCTTCGCCGCATCCACGTGTACGTCGTTGAATCGAAGTCCGAGCTGGCGAATACCCTCCAACGTGATGCTGCCCATACCTGAGAAATTGGGGACGCGGTCGGTCTTTTCGCCCCACAGGGCATCCATGACAGTCTGCTTGGCATTGGTCACTGCGATATCTCCTTCAGTTTGATGTGTTTTTCATTGAAATCCGAAAGGTTTCACCACCCAGACGTGCAAACACGATGCCGTTCAGGCCACGTGTTCACACGGACTGTTTGTTCATCAGACGGTCGTTCAATTCCGGCGCCCGCTCCACCAAAGCCCGCACGTTCTCGGCCGGTATTGCCAGCAGGCGCGTGTTCAATGCGGTGGCCGTGGCCGTCGCGTTGTGTGCGCGGCCGCAGATGACATCCGGCCCGTTGAGTACTTCGCCCGGTTTTAGCTCACACGTCTGGGGTACAGCGTCGTCGCCGTCCACATTAAGCGTGAGGCGCGCGCCGCCCTCTTTCACGATATACAGCATATCCGGGGCTGATCCAGCGTCGAAAATAGGCTTGTTCTTGCGAAAGCGAACTTCCTCACCGACGGCGGCCAGGGGACGCAGATGCTTGTCCGGCACGTCGACGAAGACGGGCAGGTTTCGCATGAGGCGCAGAAAACGATCGCGCTCGGCTTTGTCGAACATTTTTTGCAGATGCGGGAACAGATCCTTCATATGCGGGAAGTGCATCGCCACAGCAAACTGCTTTTCAAAGTCGGGTTCAACCGTTAGCTCGATGTAATCCACTTCGCGGGCAACGCGATTGGCCTCGACGCGTTTGTCGGTGCTGAGTAGCGCCATGCGGGCGCCGTCGCCGGCGGCATTGCCGACGGCATACACGTGCTTTAGCTCACAGTCCGGAAAGAGGCCCGACGCCATCGCCTTGACCTTATCGATGTAGCTCCCAAAAGCGCCTGCAAGCACGACTTTGTCCAAACGCTCGACGCCCATGCGACGCATCATGATTTTGGCAGCCGAGTACATGGCGGCTTTCGCCAGTTGCAGCGCCCGCACGTCGTTGACGCTGAAGGTAATGTCCCGCCCAATAGACGTCTGCTCAGCCCACGCGATAACGAACTCCAGCCCATCGGGGCCTTCACGTAAGCGCGGCGAGTGCGTTTCCTTTGAGAAGCGTCCGCTGGCGTTGATCACCCCCGCGCGGAACATCTCCCAACCGAGGTCGATCATGGCCGAGCCACACAGTCCGCGCGCCTGGATAGTTTCGGGCGCAAGCTCGTCCGACCATTTCTCCTGGCCGATCACCTTGAAGCGCACTTCCCAGGTGACCGGATCGATGTCCACGTTTTCAATTGCGCCCACCGCCGCGCGCATGCCGTATGTGATCTGCGCGCCCTCGAAGGCCGGGCCAGTGGGAACGGAGGCGCAGATCAGCCGCTCGCGGTTTCCGAGCACCATCTCGCCATTGGTGCCGATGTCGATCACCAGCATCATGTCGTCTTGCTTATAAGGCTCTTCTGCAATGATGCAGGCGACATTGTCTGCGCCGAGGAACCCGGCCTCGTTGGGCAAGACATGTACGTTGCCCGCCGGGCACATGATCAATCCAAAGTCGCGCGCCTTCATATCGACTGAACGGTGGATGGCCGGAATAAACGGCGATACGCCCACGAACTTGGGATAAATGTTCAAGAAGATATGGTCCATGCAGGTGTTGCCTACCAGCACAGTTTCCATGATCTCTTCCGGTTGATACCCGGCCGCTTCACATACGCGAGTCACAATAGTGTTCAAGCCTTCCAGGATGGCTTGATGCATTTTTTCAAGCCCGTCGTCATTTGTCATCGCATAAGTAATGCGCGCCATAACGTCGTCGCCGTACGGCGTCTGCGGATTCATCATGGATTCGGAGGCAAGCACCTGGCCGGTATCTAGGTCGCACAGGAAACCCGCCACCGTCGTGGTGCCCACATCCACTGCGAGGCCGAGCGCGTATTCCGCGACTCCCGGCACGACGCGGATCACCTCGCCGCCGCCCTCGGAGGCATTCCAGACATACACTGTCACCTGCCACTCGCCCGCTCGAATTACTCCTTGCAATTCCGTCAACGTCAAGTAATCGATTTCCAGCCCCACGAGACCGTGTTCAGCCTCCAGGGCGGCCTGCAACCGCTCCCAATCGCCGAGCGGGTCCTGGAGCGTCGCCGGCTGCAACGCGACGAAATAGCGCCGCACCGCCGGCTTTATTTCGATATTGACTTCGCGGGCAGACTTGCGCACGAGCTGTTGGACAGCGCGGCTTTCCTCGGGAATGAATACGACCACCGGGCCGTGAATCTCGGCCACGCAGCTCTGGCGCAGATTGGGCGCGGTGAGACCTTTGGACTGAAAAAAAGCCTCCTCTTTCTTAAGGACGGGATTGAGATGCTCCATGCTCGATTCAATTCCAAAGCGCTCAAAGAAGCCTTCTTCAATCTGCACGCGGCACTTGGAGCACATCAGCCGTCCACCGCAGGGCGTTTCGATCTCCACACCCAAGCTGCGGGCAGCCTCCAGAATGGTCGTGCCATCTGCGACCTCCCCGCGACTACCGGAAGGTTGAAAGATTACGAGGTGTTTCGTTTGGTCAGTCATTCGTATTCCAAAGTGTAGATAGATTTATTGCTCTATTCTTGCGGCTCATCTTTTGGCAATAGCGAGTAAACATTCAGCCCGGCGGCCGCAGCAGCGATGTCGGCCGCCCCGGCAAGTTCCGCTGCGGTGGCCTCGGCCTTCTGAGCTGAGAAGTAGAAGTAGCGTACTGCGCCGTCATGTCCGGTTACCAGCGCCGCGACCAACCCCATCAGATTGCCGGTTTTAGCATCGAAGGGCGTATTGACAAAGACGTGATTGGCCCATTCATAGTAGATTTCTTTGGCGCTGAGCGACTCAGGGAACAGCGCGGGACGTTCGCTTTCGTTTTTCGTATCCATTTGAATCCAATCACTTGTCCAAGCGAGGTTTGTCCGAATTCACAAACCGTATGGTGACGTCTTGCGGGAGCGCGATGCCGGTTTCGACTTCGATGGCCTTCAGGATTGCGGAAGGAATCGGACAGGCGGTGTGGCGGATGTGGTGGGCGGCCGACTGAAACACGGCGCTGTCCGTCATACGTGTGAAGACTTCGTGCCCGCGTCCCTTCCACTGAAGGCTTTCCAGATCCGGGTTCATCGCCGTGATCTGCTCACATTCGCTGTGTATAACGACCTGAACGTGTTTCTTGTCCAACAACGTCACTTCGATTCTGGCCGCGTACCCGCAACCGCCGGCGCACACGTCAACATGGACCACTTATCTATCCTCGAACGCTTTCCTGCGCCGGACCAGTTTCGCCAGGCGACTCGGCGGATACGCGGCGTTGATTTCGGCGACAATGTCGCGAACGACCTCCGCAGCAGAACCTGAGCGCTCTTCAGGCTCGCTCCAACGGAAACCTGCTCGGTACGCTTTCTCATCGGTAGCGCCTTCTGCCATCGCAGCTGCGTCGACGGCCGCCTCGAATCTGCGCGCCAACTGGCGAGTAACGCGATTTCCACCTTCGTCAAATGCACGCACTCCATAAGGGATATCCTTCCAGAACATGATTCTGACACTCGCCATGTCGATTTGCCTCTCAGGTCGCCTCGCCAATGCTGCGCTGGACGACAGGATAGGCAGTTACGTTCCAGACATCGGCAAAGAACTCGACCAGACCGTGAATGATTTCCGGGTCCTCCGCTTGCATGATCCAGAAGGTCTTCTTGGGGGCCGCCCCCACCCACTCATAACGGGCCACGGTTCGATACCGGCCGGCGTACGGGCTGGTCTGCTCCCATTCGATGAAATCCGCGCGATTCTTCCGGATGTCCTGTAAACTGGCTTCCGGTTTCGCATCTCCGACGACGACGAACAGCATTGCTGCACTCCTTTATAAGCCGCCAAACGGCTCTGAATGCGACTGCGCCGGCGCGCGCGCCTCGCCACGCTCGATACCGGCGTCGCTGCTGGAACTCGACCCCAGCGCCGACACCAGGTCGGCGACGAGTGCGGCCAGCCGCTTGTTCTCGGCTTGTTGCTCGCGGAGACGACTTTCCAGCAGCGCTTCCAACGCCTCGCGCGGTTCGAGCGCGGTGTACCGTACCGGACGACCTCGCCTGGTCACGATTAAACCGCGCTCGTGCAGACTGGCCAGCACGTCATACACACGTTGACGCGGCACTTTGGCGCGGTCCGCGATTTCAGCCGCCGAGGAATCGGCACATCCCAGTAAAGCAAGATACGCGCACGCTTCATACTTACTGACGTGGAGAGACATCATTTGCTGAACGAGAGCTTCTGCATTCATAAATCAGCTGTCACTCCTTGACTGGACAATCACCACTACCAGGTGGTGACAATTTGTGGTAAAAAAACACCGATCAACAGTTCGCGCTTTCCACGGACAAGTTTCGGCGCCTCGTTGTACCCATACCTAGCGATTGTGTTTCACCTGACTAGCTTGCAGACGCCTGCAGCATCGCCTGTAAATTCTCCATGGAGATTGAAGGCGGGAGATCGCAGCCGCTGGTGAGAATGAACCCCCCACCGGCGGCGCCAGCCTCGATACACGCCTTGCTTGTGGCCCTGACCTCTTCGGGCGCAGCCTGATTCAGAACGGAGACCGGGTCCACATTTCCGGCCAGACACATGCGGTGACCCACAAGCCGCTTGGCCTCAGCCAGGTCCACCTTGTAGTCCAGACTAAAGCAATGTGCGCCGGTGTCGGCAATCGACTCGAGTTTGTCCATCGTCTGGCCGCAGATATGCAGCCAGGTATACACATCGTACGCACTGATCCACGCGATCAACGGCTGCAAGTACGGAAGTGAGAATGTCCGGAAGGACTTGTTCGAGATCAGGTCGCCCGAACCAGTGGGGTCGGCAATACTCACCATCGGGATCACGCCATCTTCAAGCAGCGGTCGATAGAATTGCTTGAGCGCTTCAGTGGCGAAGGCCAGCATTTTATGGACCTGGTCCTTCTTCTTGTAGGTGGCCTTCATAAACTTCTCTACGTCGTACATCTGGCCGGCGAGCGTAAACGGCCCCCACGCAGTGACCGTAACAATCACCTCATCGCCAATTGCGTCGGCCACGATCCGCGTTGCCGTGCGGATATTCTGGATGACCGGATCATCCTCGATCATGCTCACGTCCAGGTCATCGACCTCGTCGGCGCTCTCGCGGACGATCGGCGCTTCGAGGTCCGGTGCGCCCAGTGGGCGCTCTTGTATCTTGCCTCCGAAGGCCGCCGCCAGATAGTTGTTGTAGCCGGAGCCGACATAGACGATCGGGCTGTTGATTTGCTCGTTTGTCTTTATGATCAGTTCGGCGTACGCCTGTGGGTCGGCGATCATCTCGCCGAATTGCTTTTCCCAGTGGCGAATAGTCCACACCCCGCCGCCAAAGACCGTGGTCGGTACAGTAGGCGTTTCCTTCAGTTCAAAAGCAGCCAGAATCGCTTCTTTAGGTTTCATTGTCCTTCCCTAGAAGTAGAGGCCGTGGAAGTTGAGCGCGAAACGGTTCCACCAGACGGGGCCGCGGCCTGCGCGGCTCCCGTCTGTGTCGCACGCCACAATGGTCTAATAGACGCCGCGATTGAATTGTGGGGCAGGCAAGTACTCCCACGGCTCGCCAGCGCGATGCTTGGCGGCAATGTCCAACGTCTTGGCCGCATATTCGAAAGCATAGGGAATGCCCGGTCCGCCAGGCACAAATCCCGCCGCCAACATCCCAACGGCGGCCGCCTCGAAGATTTCTCCATCGTTGGCGCCGGCGTTTATGGCCGGAACGACGTGGATGATGCAGCGCGGAGAGCAGTACGCAACACCACACGCCATAAAGATTAGCTCCTTCACCTTTCGCGAAAGGTTCCCGTCAGCCCACACGCTGGCGTAGAAGTCTGAGAAGCGCTCGCCGACCTCGGGAGCAATGGTATTGATTACCTGGAACATGCGCGTGTCGAACCCCATTCGTTCGCGCATATAGGCATTGGCCTGTTCAGCCCGGTCTTGGGACATGTTGACCTCCGTGGTTTGTGATTAAGAATAGTCAGTCAATCGTAAGTGGTCTTCTGGATACAGGTGCTCGATGTGGCCTCCTTTCTATTGGGCTACAACGGGAGGTAATACCACCCGCGGCGGCGCGCGATGGGCGTGTACAGCAGCCAGACGATGAACAGTCCGGCGAACCCCAGGTTGACTGGCTCGAACGCGCGCACGTAAACGAAGTATGCCAGCGCCGCCGCCACCGCGAGATATGCCAGCGGCATATACCAACGCGGCGGCGCACCATTGGCCACCAAGATCTCGTCCGCATAATTTTCGTAATGCCCCGGCACAACTCCGGCGGCAATGGCCTCGCTGGTGAGCACTACGTCATCAGAATTCATTGTCGCGATATTCCCGATCGTTCTTCAGCATGGCATATTTCGCGGCTTCGATATCGTCGAACTGGCCGGTGGAATACGCCCAGTACGCAGCGATCCCGAACATCAGCAGGATGATTCCCAGAGTCGCGAGTACGAGCCAGGTGCCGGTAAAAACCATTTGGTTTCTATTTCAGCGTCAATATATAAGCCACGAGGTCGTTCAACTCGGCCTCAGTCAGATAATCGTAGGACGGCATCAAAGAGCCGGGTGAGGCCGCGCGCGGATTCGTGAAATGCAGGCGATGCCAGAACACGTTGTCGCCCGTACCCGGCCGACTGGCCTCGTGCGCCAGGTCCGGACCCTGGCGCTGGGTGCCCCAGAAGACCGGGCTCTGATAAAAGTAGTCACCCGGCACTGACTCAGGTCCGATATCACCCGGCTGTCGCACCATACTTTTGTTTGCCTCCGGCGCGCGTACCTGCTGCGAATGACAGTACTGGCAGCCCTCGCGCTTGTAGATATTTCGGCCCCGCAGCTCCTGTGCGGTGTAGGGTCGCGCCAAGGCCGAGGGCGTAATCGGCTCCCGCGCTGGAATGATGATCGTCACGATTAATCCCAGCAAGAGGCTTATGAACGACCCACCGACAAGGTAGACCAGGCTGGCTCGCATCAGGCGCCCGACCCGCTGGCGGCGAGGCGCGGCCCGGACAGAGGCGCGTCTTCAGCTTCCGGCGACGCACGCCGCGCTGTCTGCCAGATATTGAATATAAAGAACAAGATGCCAAGTGCTGCCATCAATCCGCCGAGCAACCGCGCGGCGAAGTACGGTTCGAGTGAACGCACGATTTCGATAAACGCCACGCTGTTCGACATCCAACCTCGGGACTGCACCAGCCCGGCAGCCCAAAGCGCCACCATGAAGATAGACATTCCGATGGTGGTCAACCAGTAGTGCCACTCCATTAACCGTCGGCTGTAAATCGGGCGGCGAACGAGTTGCGGCACCATCAAATAGATGAGCGCAAAAGCCCAGAAGCTGTAATCCGCGACAAATGCCAGGTGGCTGTGGCCGACGACCCAGTTGGTAAGGTGCACTGTCATCGAAAACGTACGAAACGACTGAGCGACGCCTTGCAAGCACGTGAGCGCCCAAAAAATCGCACCGGTGACAAAGAAGCGCAGCGCCACATCGGCGGTCGCCTGCCTCCAGCGTCCGCGCATCGTCATCACAAAGTTGATCATGAACGCGGTGGTAGGGACGACGGCCAGGATGCTGAACGCGATGGTCAGGAACTCCAACCAATCGGGCGCGGGACTGTAAAGCTGGTGGTGCTGCCCCGTCCAGACACTCCACACTCCCCACAGGCCCAGCCGGTGGCTGAAGAGCGGCTTGTCGGTGAGCTTGGGCAACAAATACAACGCCAGGCCAATGCCCACCGTCGTGAACCAGGCATTAAACAGATTGTGGACAAAGAAATAGTTGACGATGTTGTCCGTCATCCCGGTAAACGCGCCGGCAGGGTCCCAGATCTTATTGCCCACCATATATATCGGGAGCATGATCATTGACCCCGCCATGAAATGCCACAGGCTGACGTAGATCTTCTTCTCGTTGCGTCGCGCGACAGTGCCCCAGATGTTGATAATCAGGAGCACCATATTGAGTACGAACAGCAAATCCAAGGGCCAGAGCATCTCGGCATACTCGCGCCCCTGCGTTAAGCCCAGCGGGAGCGTGACCAGCACGCCGGCCATCATAAGATTCCAAAGCCACCAGTTGACATGTGCCAGTCGCTCGCTGTACAACCGCGTACGGGTGAGGCGCGGCAGAATGTACAGCATGGCGCCGATGTAGGCCTGCGAGAGCCATCCAAAAATCGCCAGGTTGACATGCGTCGGGCGTAAACGCCCAAAACTTAATAGCGGTTTGAGAAACCGTGGCAGCCCGTCCTGTAATTCCGGTGCGTACAGAAATGTTGCCAACACCAGACCAAAGATCCCCGGGACCGCCAACCAGAACAGCGCTGCATAGAAGAACCTGCGGCTTGCGCTGCCGGGTTCGGCGCGCAGCAGTACCTTCATCAGTTAGAAGGACAACTGGCCTTGCGCTCGGGAGGCGTAATCGATCAGCACCGCCCCGCCGCGAAGTTCGACGCCGTCCATCAAATCCTCGGCCTTGATATTGCGCACGTTCGCCGTCTGCTCGCACACTTCGACGCGTACGCCAAATTCCATCGCCTCCGAGAAGCGCTGCATAATCGTTGGTTTGCCGGGGGGGCTCTGATCCAGCTCCGCGATTTTGTCCTTCACCATCGTATCCGCGCCGGCCTGCACGCAATAGACCACCGTTTCAAAGTCC
>JBHHUI010000047.1:0-9882 GCA_046753805.1 Anaerolineales bacterium | reverse complement strand
CGACGGCGAAGCGGGCGAGTGCCTGTGCGGCGTTGTATCTACGCCGATAGAAACGCCGGTCGATGAAATTCTGCACCCGCCGTCGCAGCGGCGTGAACAAGGCTGCAATCGCCAGCGTAGAAACCACCACGGCGAGCTGTGACCCCTGCCCGGTGAGGGCACGGAACAGCCCCTGGAGCAGTACGACGCCCCCGTAGTAGATCAGCGCCAGCGCGCCGGTGAGCGCGCCGTAGACCAGCGTGCGGTTGATGAGGATGTCAATGTCCCACAGCCGGTAGCGAAGGATGGAGAACGCAAAGGATAATGGAAGCGTGATGGCAAACAGAGTGATCAACGGGACTGCCGCCAAGAGGGCGTAAATCCGGGATTCACTTGGTCTGTCAGGCGGGAAAGATATCGCTAGGGTGAGCCAAGCTATTACCAGCGCAAGCATTCCCAGCAGCCCAAGCACCACCCACTTGGTTTGTTGGCGTTCAGTTGCAGAGGAAACGCGGAAAAACCGATAGACCTGGGCAAAGGCGCCCGTTAGAAAGAGTGCGCCGATTTGCCAACCGTACAGCGTCGGCCAAAGCCCCCCTAGATTGGGACGGTGTTGCGTGACGAGCGATGTCGCGATTAATGCAATGCCAATCCAGCGCATCTTTTCCGGGACGAAGCGTCCATCCGGAAAAACATAGAACAAAGAAAATGTTGCAGCGAACCCCGGCAGCAGGACAACACTTAACAAGATGCCAGCTTCAGGGAATGCTCGTAATAAGGCATCGTCGCTGGACGTAAAGAAACTCCCGCCCAGAAAGGCAAGCGAAAATGAAACCACTAATCCCATCCAGGAACTCGGCGTTCGCCAAAAGATGATTGCCGCGATGATGAAATACAGCAATCCGGACAACACGTTGAACATCACGGTCGAAGTCCCACCGAGAAAACCTGTGGGAAGTCCTAATTCCTGAGCGAGTTCGATATCCTGCGCATTCAGGTCAACAGGGTCGCAAGGCACTTGGACACAGTCGGGCACGGGTTCTCGGATGAGTACGGTGGTGCCAAACCCCCACAAACCTAATATGAGAAGGAAGAATGCTACCCAAACTGCTCGAGCTATGGACATCCAGATGGAAGTTTGTGAATTCATCCTGTCAGCGCTTTAACCACAGCGATGCGCTGGAGGGCTGCATAGTCTCTTCCACCACCTCCAACAACGCCGCTGTCAGTCGTTCCATATCCACCTCGTCGCGGGCGGCGACGGCGAAGCGGGCGAGTGCCTGTGCGGCGTTGTATCTACGCCGATAGAAACGGCGGTCGATGAAGTCCTGTACACGGTGGCGTAGTGGGTTGAAAAGTGCTGCAATCCCCAGCGTGGAGATGACGATGGCGATCGACGACCGTTGACCACTGACCGCCGTGAATAGGTCTTGCAGGAGCACGACGCTCCCAAAGTAGACCAGCGCCAGCGTCCCGGTCAGCCCGCCATAGACCAGCGCGCGGTTGACCAAAATATCGATGTCCCACAACCGGTAGCGCAGAATGGCGATGGCCAGGGAGAGCGGGAAAAACAGCAGCACGATAAAGATCACGGCAACGCCATACAGGTTTACAAACAAGCGCGCCGGGCCGGGCGGAAGCGGAAAGAGGTCGATGCCGAGCGACCAGACAAAAATTACGAGCACGACTGCGCCCAGGCCGAAGACCACCCACTTGGTCTGCTGCCGCTGGACTGGGGTGGATACGCGCCGGTAGCGGTAAATCTGCGCGTACAATCCGACGAGAAAGGCGAGCAGCATGATCACGATTACAGATACACCCGCCAGCCCGGGCGCAAACCAGACGATGCCGCGCGTGAGAAACGATCCGATCACCAAATACGCGGCCAATAGGATCGCCGCCGGGCGCGTCCAGCCAGGCGTGAAGCGTCCATCGGGAAATATATAGAACAGCACAACAAAGGTTGTCGTGGACAGCGTAAATATAAGGTCAAACACTAGGCTCAAGTCAGGGGCTTGGTTCACCAGAGATATGCCCACCTCTGAGAAGAAACTGGTGCCAATTGCCACCAACGTGAGCGAAACGAACAGGCCCATGCGGTCTGCCGAGCGGCGCCAGAAGATTACCAGCCCAAGCAAAATGTGAATGACCCCGCTGAAGGCTTGTGTCCCGGTGTGAAATCCAGCGTAGAACTCCATGGAATAACCAGCTTGCCGGAGGGCATCTGCCTCCTCGGGTGAGACGGCTACGGACGGGCACATCTCCCCTACACAAGGCGCCCGCAACTCGTCGTAGTAGGGCTTCAGGCTGGCAATCCAGAAGACCAAGATGATAAACACGAACACGACCCACAGCGCGCGGGCAACGGTCAGGCGCCGTCCGGAGAGCTGCATAAACGCTTCGCTTTGATTGCTGTTTCCCGATTTCATTTCATCGCCTTGCTGTCAGTTGTCAGTGAACCGTGTTCAGTATTCGGTATTCAGTGTTCAGTGAATACGATACTGGTCACTGGTTACTGAATACTGACGACTGTTTACTGTTCCTCCGTCAAGCGGTCAAGTTCCTGGTTGAGCATCGTCACCTGCTGGCTCAACTCACGGATGCGGCGGGCGCTGAGCTGGAAGAGCCGGTAGGCCAGCGAAGGGTCTTCGTGGATGCGGCGGTTGAAGTTGTTCCTGTCCACCGTAATCACGCGCACCGCGCTTAGCGCGCGTACCGTCGCCCCATGCACTTCCTGGTCAAAAATGGCATTCTCGCCCAATACCTCGCCCGCGCTGCGCACGCCCAGGAAGACCTCCTCCCCCGCCTGCTCGCGCATCAGCGCCACCTGCCCTTCCTGGATGACGTACATGCACTCGCCAACCTCCCCCTGCTGGATGAGGACCTCACCCGGCTGATAGAGACGCCCCAGCTTGCCCGGTTCAGTTTCCTCCGCCCCATCTTCTGCAGCCAGAGGTTGAATTTCCACCTGCGGGGCGGCTTTCCGCACGAAAACGGAGGCCAGCAAATCCCAGCCCAACCGCAAGAGAAAAGCAGGATGTAAAGTACGCATCAATATCTCCTTGTAAGAGCCGCTACCCGTGTACATGTCCCACTGCACCATACTCATACGGCGCAGGTGACCGGGCTTGCCCTGTTCATTCAGGATCATGCGCAGCACCGCCTTGCGCGCGACGCGTCGTTTTTGAATCTGGCTGACCACCAGGAAAATCAGCCGCCCGATGTCGTTATCGTATTCCACTCCCTGGCAGGCGGGCAAGTAGTGTTGCTCGAAATCCTGCGCCGAGACGCCCTGGAAAACCGCTGTGGCGGCGGCGGTCTTTGCCGTGCGGTACGCCGAGCCAATGCCGTCCTTGAACAGGCGGGTGGCAGCGCAATCGCCGATGAAAACGAAGCGATCGCCATAGGGATGCTGCGCGCCGTAAGTGTTAATGCGCGGCGAGCAATGACACGAGATGTCCTTCGGCAGCAGGTCGGGCGGCAGCCGCCGTCGGACTTCCGGTGCAATGAGAAAAGCCTGCACCAGATCATTGTCTATCGCCTCGCCCAGCAAGCAGACGGTCATATAATCGCCTTTGGGGATCAACATCCCAAATTCCAGCCGGGGGATATCGAGCAGGAAGACCTGAATGGCGTTGCCCAGTATCCGTGCGACAGCCTCGGCCCCCAGATAATATTCGCGCAGATAGGTCTTGGTAGTTTTCGGCGGGTGGTAGGGCAGTCCAAGGTGCTGAAACATTTTCACTGCCGGGGAGTTGACGCCCGCAGTCACTGCAACCAGGTCGTAGGTTTGCTGCCCGGCAGCGCGCGTCTTCACCTGCGGGCGGCCCCCCACCAAGCTAACCTCGCTCACGCGCTGTTTGATCCACTGCGCCCCTTTGTCCAGCGCAAGTTGCAGCAAGTACCCGTCCAGGCCGGTGTGTCTGGATTCTTTCAGATCGCGCGGCCCGGCCCCCCGGTACACCGCGCCGATGCGCTTTTCCTGCAAGGGAGTATCGATGCGGACGCTGCCCACGTCCATGTGCAGGATGTAGGAATCGATGCCGCGCTGCACAACACTCGCCGGCAGGTTGATGCCCTCGGCGGCCAGCATCTGCACCAGCGTTTCGGATACAATTCCAGCGCACATATTACAACCGGCCGGCCCGGGCTTCAGGAAATCGCGCGGCTCGTAAATGTCCACGCCGATGGCCCTTCCGGCGCGCGTAGCCATGTCCAGTAGAAAGAACGTAAAGAATGTGCCCGCCGGGCCGCCGCCGATGACGGCCACGCGCGAGCCGTCGTGCAGTTGAAGATCGCGTTGTTCCATGGTCTGCACCTCTGTTGATTACGACCGCGGGCGGATGACGGCCGACCGCCGCTGATAGTGCTACGTTGGGCCGCCGTCTATCGTCGGCCAGCGGCGCCAGCCACAACGCCACAAACTCCGGCTGCATCGTCTCCTGCACCACGCCCACCAGCGCACTCGTCTTCAGTACAAGCCACGCGGAGTTCATTGAAACGCGGCGAGATACCAGCAACGAAGATCGTCAGGGCCAAGATCACATCACTCTACGCCCCACCAACCACCCCAGCGCCATCCCATAAACCACATGCGCCACGGCGAAGTGTACGAGGGGGATTTCCCGCAGCGGCGAACTCGAGGCCGGCAGGATGGCGAGTTCGGCCACCAGCAGGAGCGCAGCGGCGAAGAGCAACCCGCCTGACCAGGCGGGCAGTCGGCTCCACCCGGCGCGCCGGACGAGACGCCAGCCGAGCGCAAACACCATCCCATCCACCGCCGAAGCGGCCAGGTGCGACAGGGCGCCCAACAGCGGCGGCGCGGCCCCCGCCGCCGCGAAACGACCGAGCACCGCTCCCGGCCCTTCCCCGGCGACCAGCCCCGCCAGCACCAGATAGGCTGCCATCAGAACGCCGGCGGAGAAACCAGCGAACAGCCCGTCCACCGCCGCATCGCCGGCGGTGGCGGTCTCATGTGCCAAGTTGTCATCTGCCACGGTGCTCTCTCCTCGTACGTGACGAGTGGCCGGCTTCCATCTTGCCGAAACCGCCACCCGTCACTTCACTCATTCTCCGCTTTCCGCCGCCGGAACGGACTGGATGTATGCAAAGACCGCACGCAGGTCCTCGTCGGTCATGTTCGCCAGCGCCTTCCAGGGCATTTCCTCTTCGGTGCGGCCGGGCGGCAGGATATCCGCCTCCGTGCGCACGAGTTTGATGAAGCCCTCCTCCGTCACACCAGCCAACTCCCCGCCGGTGGTGATATTCGGTGCGGCCGGCCCGGGGCCTGTGCCGCCGGCCAGATTCTCGCCGTGGCAATCCCCACAGCCCGCTGCCAAATACGCGCCGTATTCCACCGTGACGCCGGGCGGCGGCGCGGTGACGGGGGCGGTGATGGCCGCTTGCGGGTTGCGGGGGAAGAACTGGCCGAGCGTGACCATCACCTTGGTGAACGCGTTCATCTCGAGCGGCGGCGGTTCATTGCGCACCGGCTCCAGGCTGCGCAGATAGCCGACGATAGCAGCTGTGTCCGCGTCGCTCAGGTTGTGGTAGATCACCGATGGCATGATGAGTTCGACGCCGTCTTTATCCAGCCCCTCCCGAATGGCGCGGGCGATCTCGGCGTCCGTCCAGTCCCCGAGGCCGGTTTCTGCGTCGGGCGTCAGGTTGGGCGAGGAGAAGACCATCGAGATGGGACCCTCGACGAAATCCTGGGCATAGCCGCTGAGCGGCCCGTTCGTGCCGTCAGGCGAGTGACATCCGCCGCAATCGACCACGGCGCGCACCAGGTATTCTCCTCGTGCAACGCCCTCCGGGCTGGTGTCGGCGGTGATTTCGTACACTGGCCGGTCGACCGTGCGCTTGTACGTCGCCGTGCTGTAAACAAGCAGGCCGGCGATAAGCAGCACGATCAGCCCGACCAACCCGCCGAGCACGATTCCTATCCATTTAAGTACTTTTTGCATCATTTTTCCTCCCTGTGTGAGATATTTACTTTCAGGAGTTACGCAGTTCGCTGGTCGAGCCTCGCGCTGAGCGCGAGACGAAGCGTAGCCCCGAAGGGGCGTATCGAGACCAGGAACTGCGCCAAAACGGGCTTCGATACGGCGTTTCGACAGGCTCAACGCCTACTCAGCCAGCGTTTTGGCTTCCAACTATGTCAAGCCGGCGAGTATCTCGTTGAAATCCTCTTCATTGAAGGCGCGCAGAGTCTCCGTGCGTACATTCCCCGCCGCTCCTGCGGTCAACAAGGCCTTTGTCGCCGTCTTACTGTCGGGGGCCTGGAAGATTACGACGGCGTCATAGCGCCCCACTGTGAGATACCAGCCCAGCCATTTCCCGCCGGCCGTCTCAACTGCCTGCCTGGCAGCCTCAACCCGAGCCGGGATTTCCTTGATACTCGTGATCCCTTGTTGGGTGAACTGTTCCAGCACAATATAGGTTTCCATCGCATCCTCTCCCTTCAACTCCCCAGCCCCGTAGGGCCGTTGAAACCCTTCGGGGCTCGCGCTGCGGTTAGCTGGGGGACTACTCCCCGCCCTCCCCCGGATGAGAAACCACGCCCAGTTGCGTCATCATGCCCATCTGGTCAAACTCTTCCCAAACTTCGGCGATCCTGCCTCCGGCAACACGACAGACGACCACGCCCGTCATGGTTACTTGCTTGCCCGTGGGGGGAATGCCCATCAGGTCGCCGTTGTGCGTGCCCTGCAGGGTGTAGCGGGACACGACCTTGTCGCCTTCGGCAATCATTTGCTCCGAGGTGATATTCAGATCTGGAAACCCAGTGCGGAACATCGTCACCATTTCTTTCAGGGCTTCCGGGCTGCGAACCTCCTGACCCCCGGGACCGTGATAGACATAGTCGGCGGCGACGATCTCGTCGACAACATCAAGATTTCCTTGATTTTCAATTTCCTCCTGGAAACGACGAGCGAGAGCTTTGTTTGCTTCTGCTGACATCGAAATCCTCCTGTGATTCTTCAACCTGATTTCCGTATGGGTTTTGTTGACTGCGTGTTCATCATATATTTCCGCCGTCCCAAAAACGTTACGACAAGCGTTACGGGGTCTGCGCCGTTGCGATATCGGAGTAAAATGGTCGCGTAGTCGTGTAGTCGAAAAGTCAGGTAGTCGCGCGGTCAAGCGACTGAATGACTACCTGACCATGAGACTATCAGACCCCATGACCACCAAACCACTCACATTGTTCTTGTTTGGCGCCCCCCGCCTTGAGCGCGACGGTCGGCCATTGCAGATGGACACGCGCAAGGCCATCGCGCTGCTGGCGTATCTGGCGCTTAACGACCAACCTTTCCGGCGCGATACGCTTGCCGCCGTGTTCTGGCCCAATCTCGACCAATCGCGGGCCCGCGCCGCCCTGCGACGCACCCTCACCCCGCTTAACAAAGCGCTCGGGTCGGATGCGCTCCTCGCCACGCGCGAGACGATTGCACTGAACCCGGACTATCCCCTTTGGGTCGACGCGCGCGTCTTCCAACGCCGGGTTGCCGAACCGCGCGCACACGGCCACTCCGAGACGGAAGCGTGCGCGCGCTGCCGCGAGCCATTCGCCGAGGCTGTGCGTCTGTACCGCGATGACTTCATGGCCGGATTCACGCTGCGCAACAGCGGCGAGTTCGACGAGTGGCAATTCTTCCAGGCGGAAGCGCTGCGGCGCGATCTGAGCCGGGCGCTGGAACGCCTCGTCCAACTCGACACGGCCGCGAGCAACTTCGATAAAGCAATCGAGCACGCACGCCGCTGGCTTGCACTCGATTCGCTCCACGAACCCGCGCACCGCAGCCTGATGCAGTTATATGCGGCCAGCGGGCAACGCACAGCCGCCCTCCGCCAGTACCGCACCTGTGTTCGTATCCTGGATGACGAACTGGGCGTGCCGCCGCTGGAAGAAACAACGGCGCTGTATGAACGCATTCTGGAGCAGAGAACGACTGCCGCCGAACGACCACAGACCACGGCCGGCCGTCGACGGCCTGTGGTCAGCCGGCAGCCTTCGCAACTGCCTGTCGTCGGACGCGAAACAGAATTCGCCGCACTGCTCGGGGTGTACAGCGCGGCGCGGCAGGATGGTCAGTTGGTCGTCATCGAAGGCGAAGCCGGCATTGGCAAAACACGCCTTGCCAAAGCGCTCGTGGACCATGCGCGGCAAGCCGGCGCAGCCGTGGTATCAGCGCGTTGCTTCGAGGGCGAGACCGGTTTCGCCTACGGTCCACTTGTGACAGCCCTACGTGCGCTGATAAACACGCTCCGCGCGACAGATGGCGCGGCGCAGCTGCCGCCGCCGCTGCGCTCCGAAGCCAGCCGCCTCCTCCCGGAACTGGCCGACGGCCCAGACGCGATTCCCGCGCCCGCCCCGCTCGACAGTCCGGGCGCGCAAAGTCGGTTTTACGAAAGTATCCGCCAGTTGCTCGGCGTCCTCGCAAGCGGCGACCCGCCCGGCGTCTTATTCTTCGATGACCTGAACTGGGCCGACGCCGCCACGCTCGACTTACTCACCTATCTGATCCGCCGGCTCGCCGGGCAACGACTGCTCGTTCTGGCGACATGGCGCAGCGAGCTGGTCCCCGTAGACCACCGGCTACGCGAGATGGTTTCGGAAGCCCGCCGCGCTGCGCGCGGCCTGGAAGTATCGCTCGGACGCCTGAGCGTTGCCGATGTGCAAGCCCTGGTGGAGCAGGCCATCGACGCGGTGGATGCGCGACAAGAGATAGCCGCGCGCCTGTATGCAGAGACTGAAGGCGTGCCGTTCTTTGTAGTGGAATTCCTGCGCGCAGTCCAGGCAGACTCACTCAGCCTGGGATCACCTGATTGGACGGTTCCCAACACGGTGCGCGACTTGCTCCAGTCGCGCCTGGCTCATCTGAGTGCTGCCGGCAGCCAGCTGTTGAGCACCGCTGCGGTAATCGGGCGCTCCTTTAGCTTCGACGTGCTGCAAGCGGCCAGCGGTCGGAGCGGCGAAGAAACCATTGGCGGCTTGGAACAAGCGCTCGCACGTGGACTGATCGCCGAGGTGGCGGGCGGCGAGGCCGGAGGCGCGCTCGTCTACGACTTCAACCACGAGCAAATGCGCAAGCTCGTGTATGAGCAGACCAGTCTGGCCCGGCGGCGGCTACTGCATCGCCGCGTGGCCGCAGCGCTTGCCCGCCGGAGCGGCAATCATGCCCGCATTGCGCGACATTATCAACAGGCGGCCGACGAGCCGCGCGCAGCGGAGCATTTTCTGCTGGCCGCCGATCAATCGCGGGCAGCCTATGCCAATTTGGAAGCACTCGAACACTACCAGGCGGCGCTGGCGCTGGGTCACCCGGACTCAGCTCGCCTGCACGAAGCCATCGCCGATGTTCAGACGCTGCTGGGTGATTACCTTGCTGCCGTCCGACATTATGAGACGGCGGCCGCCCATCTTGAGACCGACGAGGCCGCGCTGGCGCGGATCGAGCACAAGTTGGGCGCGGTGTATCTGCGCAGCGGCGGGTGGGACTTGGCCGAGAGCCATTTTCAGTCCGCGCTCGAAATGTACGAACGGCAGGAGCGCACGCCCGATCAGGCGCGCCTGCGGGTCGATTGGAGTCAGGCCGCACACCGGCGCGGTGATGCCGCCCGGGCGCAGGAACTGGCCCGCGCAGCGCTCGCACTGGCCGAGCAGGGCGGCGACCCACACGGGCTGGCGCAGGCTTACAACATGCTCGGCATCCTGGCCAAACACGCCGGCGACGATGAAGCCGCGCGCACTCACCTGCAGCGCAGCCGCGCGCTGGCCGAGGAGCTGGACGTGGCCGCAGCGCGCATTGCCGCGCTCAACAACCTGGCGCTCGTCTACGGCGCGGGCGGCGAACCCGAGGCGGCGCTGGAACTGGCTGAAGAAGCACTGCGCCTGTG
>JBHHUI010000046.1:0-10013 GCA_046753805.1 Anaerolineales bacterium | reverse complement strand
CTGCGCGGCGCGCGCGATCGTGCCTTTCTTGATCTGGCTGGCGGGCACACCCGAGTCCCTGATCTCCACATCACCGATCTCATCGGCGTGTTTCTCGATCAAGTCGCCGATGCGGCGCAACATGCGCGCGCGCTCCGAAGCCGACATGCGCGGCCACGGTCCTTCGTCAAAGGCGGCGCGTGCAGCCCGCACGGCGGCGTCGACATCGGCGGCCGAGCCGGCGGCGACCGTCTCAATCGGCTCATTCGTGGCCGGGTTGAGCGTCTCAAAAGCCTCGCCATTAAGGGCGGGCGCAAATTCGTTGTTGATGAAGTGGTTAATCATTTTCTACAACAATGTGTACGACGATAGGATACATACCATGAGCCGCGTATCCTTGGTAATCGGCCACTTTACAATCACGCCGCACGCTCCACGACCTGATTCTCCAACACCCCCAGCCCATCAATCTCCAGCCGCATCAGATCGCCCGGATACACATGCGAGATGCCTTTGGGCGTGCCGGTCCAGATCATGTCGCCGCGTTCGAGCGTCATGATGGCGGAAATAAACTCGATCAACTGCGGCACGGGCCGCAGGAGTTGCGCGGTGTTGCCCTGCTGGCGCAATTCGCCGTTGACATAGGCGCGCAGCCCCAGCGCAGCCGGGTTCGGGATGTCATCCGGCGTGACCAGGTATGGCCCCACCGGCCCAAACGAGTCGTAGCCCTTGGCGCGCACAGGCGGGCGGTAGAAGTTTGTCACAAAGTCGCGCACGGTCACATCATTGGCAATTGTATACCCCCCGATGACGCTGGAAGCGTCGGCCGCGCGGACATTGCGACAGCGCCGGCCAATGACCACCGCCAGTTCAACCTCGTAGTGCATGTACTCAACCCCGGCCGGATAGACCACCGGCGCACCTTGCCCCGTCAGCGCGCTGAGCGGCTTGAAAAATAGCGCCGGTTCCGGGGGCGATTCCATGTCCAGTTCAGCGGCGTGGTCGGCGTAGTTGAGCGCCAGCCCGATCACTTTCGTGGGCGAGACAGGCGGCAGCCACCTGACAGCCTCCGCATCGAAGAGTTCGCCGGCGGCGGTCTGCAGTCGGCCATCCGGCTCCACACTCACATCGTATGTCTTTCCGTTAAATTCAACTCTGGCAGTCTTCATTTAGATTAATCTGGGTTTACCACCAAGTCACAAAGAAACACGAAGATCGGGAGTTGCGTCTCTTGGCGTCTTCACTCAGCGCAGTTCGCTGGACTGTGTGCCCTGGGGGCGAGCGCCGCCCGTATCAGTCACCTGACCCGTAGACGCCGCGCAGAAACTCCCGCACGGGGGCCGTCGCCGGCGGATCGTCGTGCAGCACCATCGTGAAATGATTCCCGCCGGCTACATCCACGCGTTTGCAATGCGGGATAGACGCCGCAAAGGCAGCCGCCGCGCGCGCGTCGAATACGTGGTCGTGCTCGCCCTGCAAACCCTGTTCGGGGCGGACGAACAACACCGGACAGCGTAGCGCCGGAAAGTGCAGGCACATGCTGTAATAAGCATGTACGTCGAGGTCGCGCTCCAGCGCCGCTACAGAAGAGCGGGACTGTACGCGCCCATCGGGCAACGCCTGCAGGTCTTCCAACAAGTAGCGTTCAAGCGCATCGTTCCATGGCCGATAAAACGGCAATGACCGCATGGCTGCCAGATAATCGGCCTGCGTGTCGTAGACGCTGGCCAGGCGACGCACGGCCGGCCGCATCGCTTCGAACACGGTATCCGACGGATCCGCGCCGCCGTCGAGCATCACCAGCGCCCGCACGCGCGCCGGCCGGATCGAAGCCAGGTACACGCCCACCGTCGCGCCGAACGAGTGCCCCATCACGGCGAACGAGTCGAAGCCGAGCGCGTCGGCAAACCCAAGCACATCGCGCGCGTGGTAGGCAAAGCCGTAGCCATCGGCCGGTTTGTCGCTTTCGCCGCGCCCACGCAGGTCGAGCGCAATCAGGTGGAACTCCGGCGTCAGCTGCGCGGCCAGACTGTCGAACGTCCCCTTGTGGCCATACAGGCCGGGCAGGCAAATAACAGGCCCCGCCTCCCCCGCCCACACGCGGCAGGCAAGCCGCGATCCGTTCGCCGATACAAATGCCGTGTCCGGCACGCGCCGCTAGCTCACCAGGTCGTATTGCTGCAGAACGTCGCGCAGCCGCTGCGCATTGGCTTCTGAAAGCGGCGCCAGCGGCGGCCGGACTTCCGGGTCGATGCGCCCCAGCATGCCGAGCGCGGTCTTGGCCGGCACCGGGTTGATCTCGTAGAACATCGCATCATTCAGCGGCATGAGGTGGTAGTGCAAGTCCTGCGCTTGTTGCCACTCGTCGGCGGCCACAAAGTCGTACAAGCGCGCGACCTGGTCCGGCAGCACGTTGCCCGTCGTGCTGACGTAGCCCGCACCGCCGATAGCGAGGAGCGGATAGCACAGTAACTCGATGCCGGAATACACGAGGAAGTCGCGTCCCAGTTTTCCCAGCAGACGCGTGATGTGCGAGAAGTTCTTGTTGGCTTCTTTGATCCCGACAATGTTGGGGCATGCGTCCCGCAACCGCGCGACCGTGTCGATCTCCAGGTTCACGGCGGTGCGTCCGGGAATGTTGTACAAGATGACAGATTTTTCGGCGACCGCATCCGCCACGGCCTTGAAATGATTGAACAGACCGGCCTGGCTCGGGCGCATGTAATAAGGCACGACGACGAGCACCGCATCCGCGCCGGCCTGTGCGGCGAACCGAGAAAGGTGAAGCGTCTCGGCATGGCTGGCAGACCCGGTACCGGCCACGAACGGCACGCGCCCGGCAATGGCCTCCACCGCCACGCGAATGACGCGCTCGCGCTCTTCCATGGTGAGTGCGCTCGGTTCACCGGTCGTACCGGTCACCGAGAGGCCGTGCGTGCCGCTGTCGATCTGCCAATCGATCAGGTCGGCCAGCGCCCGTTCGTCGAACGCGCCGGCGCGAAAGGGGGTCACAAGCGGTACGATCGAGCCGCGCAGGTTCTGGGCCAATTTGCCTTCCTTATGATCAGGTTGGTTGTCGGAGACTATGCCACCACCGGCACCAGGAACACCGGCGCGGTTGTGTTCTGCACCACCCGGTCGGCCACGCTGCCGACCATCAACCGGTCCAATCCGCCCCGGCCGTGCGTGGCAATCATAATCAGATCGATGGCCTCGGATTCACTCACATTCAGGATCGTCTGCACCGGTTCAGAACCGGTGACCAGCGCCTCAGCATTAAGGCCCGCCTGCCGCAGCTTCCCGACCACGCCGTCGAGGTAGGTTTGCATACTGCGCCCGTATTCTTCCGCTTCGGGCGCGTCCGCGACTGCCAGCAGAATGACCTTGCTCTCAAACTTGCCCGCCAGCGCCCGTGTAAAGGGCAGCACTTGCTCGGCGGCCGGCGACCCATCGAGTGTAGCAAGAATGCGCTTGAACTGTGAAGTGCGGCTGCGCCAGGCCCCGCCCGGACGCAAGAGCAACACTGGCGTGGCGGACAGTTGTACAACTTTGTTGGCGACGCTGCCGAGTACCCAGCGTTCGACGCCCGCACGCCCGCGCGTGCTCATCACGATCAGATCCACATTCTGATCGATTGAAAGGCCGTGGATCGCATCGGCCGCTGCGCCGCCCACGATGGCGCATTCCGTCTCGATGCCGGCATTATTCAAGCGCCAGCCGGTTTGTTCGAGGTACTCTTCACGTTCGGCCAGCTCGTCGATGCGGCGCTCCACCTGTTTGATTTGCTGGCCGAACCAGCGCCGCACTCTCTTGTCCTGCAATACCGAGACCAGCGTGAGCCGCGCCCCCCACGCATGGCAGATCGTCTCGGCGACTGAAATGGCCTGTTCTGCAAGCGGCGAACCATCCAGCGGCACAAGCAGCCGGTCGAATGACACCGTCTCAGTCGGGCGGACGGCCTCCACCCCGGCGGGAGCGAGGTAGCGCCCGAACATCACCCGGCCAAGGTGTTCTTCCACCGGCGGCGGCGCGCCCAGCCGACTGCGGAAGAATGAAAACATGGCGTAGAGCGCAGGCAAGAACAGTAGATACGTCCACGCGCCTTCGCGAAAGCGCTCGCCAAAGATTATGATCGTTGCGCCGGAGGTAAGCAGCGCCGCCGACGCTGTGCCGAGCAGCGCCCCCACCTGCCTGAACGAGTATTGCGCGCGCAGTTCGCGCGTGAGGCGTTTGGTAGCCGCCCACCCGGTCATGCTCAGCAAGATGAAGACGCCGGCGGCATAGATGGCCAGGTAGGTCTCCTCGTGCGTCCCGAAGGCGATAAAGCACAGGCTCGCCAGTCCGACTTCGATCCACACGGGCTTGTCGGCGACTTCAAAGCGGTTACGCTGGCCGATGAAGGCGGGCAGATAGTGGCGATACTTCAGCCCCAACGCCAGGAACTGCAACCCCTGCGCGCTGGCCGCCGAGGCCGAAAGCAATACGGCGATGCCGACGAGCGTGCCGGCGTACGCCAGCGGCGCGGGCAGCAGCAGGTCCATGGTCTGCGTAAAGACAGACACTTGCGTGTTGGTGGGGTCGGCCATGTCGAAGATCGCCGGGCCAACGATCAGCATGGTCAGCCCGGTTGTGCCCATGATAATGAGCAAGCTGCCGAAAGCCATACGGCTCTTCCTGGCCGGCGCGCCTTCGTAGGCGGCGACGAGATTGGCGAAAATTTCAATGCCGGTCATGACCGCCAGAATGCGGGCATAACCGCCGAAGGTGAATCCGACAAACTCGGGTGTGAAGGCGCTGAAATCGAGGTTCGGCAGCCGGAATCCGTAACGCCAGATAGTGGCGAAGATCATCACCCACAGCAGCAGCAGCACGCCGGCCGTCGCCGGACCAAAGGCGCGCGCGGCGGCTTTTGGACCTCGGTTGACGAGCCAGCCCGTGAAGATACTCAGCGCGATGGCGACGATGGTGCGGTACTCGACGCCGAACACCTGTGCATTAAGCGCCGGCAGACGGTCAGCGATGAATGTTACGAGCGCGGCCATGCTCACGAGGAACGTAAGCGTGTATTCCACGAACGTAATCCCGGCATTGACCTTGACCGCCCACGAGCCGAACTCCTCTTCGCTCAGGCCACTGCCGCCGCTGCCGTCCACCACCCAGGCCATCACCAGGCGGTACATCGCCGAGACCATCGCGATGGTGAGGATGACGAGCCACAGGCTGGCCCCGAATGTAACCTGCGCGACCCCGGCGACGACAATCAGTTTGAGGAAAGGCCCGAAGACGTACAGCGGCGAGGTTGCCGGATCGCCGCCCCCGGCGAGTGCGCCTTCAACCGGACTGGTGAGTTTGTGGGAAACGTGCGCCATGATTTGTCCCCTGTGTCTACGCGGCTACGCTGATTGTAGCGGATGCAACCAGCGTAGCAAAGTGCCTCAGGTTCGCAAACTGTACAATAGCGCTCAATCTGGAGACGTTTGAGTGGTCCATGACATCGATTCACGCTCTTGAAGAAAAATACGAACGCCAGGGCTGGCCTTCTCTACCGCGTCCGGACCTGAAGCCGCCAGAAGGTTGGAGCCTGCCGCTCATCACGTCCGTGCCGCGCATTCACAACCACACCCTGTCGCCGGACGGCGAATCGATTGCGTTCATCTGGAATCGCGGCGGCCGTTCGGAGGTGCACGCCATGCCCGCGGGCGGCGGTTGGCCGCAGCCGGTCAGCCTCGGACGCGGCCCGACGATCTACTGGTGGGACGAGCCGGCCGTGTGGTCGCCCGATGGGCGCTGGTTGGCCTACGGACAGGGCGAGCACATCTACGTGACAGCGACGGACGGCGGCATTGGCCGCCGCGTGTCCGGATTGGCCGCGCACGCCACCTCGCCGCTGTGGTTGCCGGACAGCAACCGCATGATCGCCAGCGTGGAACTGGACGATGCGTGGCGCCTCGTACTGACCGACCGGCAAGGCGCTTTCTTCCGGCTACTGACGCCGACCGGCGCGGATACCTCCGAGCCGGACCCAGCGCCCGACGGCGAGCGCATCGTGTACACGCACTATCCACACGACGATTTGAACCGGCTAGATTTGAAAGTGCTCGATCTCGAGTCCGGCGCGGCGTACAGCCTGACCGGCGCGCCGGGGCAAAAAGATTGGAACGCGAAGTGGTCGCCAGACGGCGAACAGATTGCCTTTCTTTCGCAGCGATCCGGCTTCGACGAGGTGTGGCTCATCCGCCCGGACGGCAGCGGCCGGCGGCAACTGACCCGCCTCGGGAGCGACATCGGCGAATTTGCGTGGTCGCCCGACGGCGCGCGGTTGGTATGCACAGTCAATCGGAACGGCGCGTACGATCTGGCAATTGTGGCCGTCGCCAGCGGCGAATTGACCTACCTGCGCGAGGGGCGGGGCTATTATTCGTCGCCGAACTGGTCTCCTCGGGGCGACTTCCTGACGGTGGAGTATGAAGACCCAGCACTGCCGCCGGACATCTACCGTGTGGACGTACCGGACGGTCGCATGACGCAGCTGACATTCTCCAATCCGCCCGCGCTGGCCCGGCACAGCCTGGTCATGCCGGAACTGGTGCGCTATCGCTCGCACGACGGGCTTGAAATCCCGGCCTTTTTGTATCGCCCGCCGACGCCCAACAGAGCCGCGATCGTGTATCCGCATGGTGGGCCTGCATCGCAATATGGCTTCGAATGGGACATCCTGGCGCAGTATTTCATCGCTAAGGGCTACACCTATCTCGCGCCCAACTATCGCGGCAGCACCGGCTACGGCGTGTCTTTCGAGCACGCGAACTATAACGATTGGGGCGTAGGCGACATGCAGGACGTATTGCTCGGCGCGCGCTACTTGCGGGAACTAGACTGGATTGACCCCGACCGCATCGGCATTTATGGCCCGAGCTACGGCGGCTATCTGGTGGCGTGCTCCCTCGCGCGTGATCCGGACTATTTGTTTGCCTGTGGCGTGAGCAAGTACGGCGACGCAAACGTGTTCAGCTCGTGGGCGCAGTGCCGCCGCGACGTGCGGCTGTATACCGAAATGATGATCGGCCATCCGGCCCGGAACCGGCGGGTCTATGCAGCCGCGTCGCCCATCGCGGAGATGGACAATGTTCGCAAGCCGGTACTGCTGCTGCACGGCCTGGACGACGAGACGGTTCCGCCACAGTCTTCGGAGGAGTGGGCCGAAGCGCTGCGCCGCGCGGGCAAGACGTTTGAGTACAAGACCTACGCCGACGAGTCGCACGGCTTTCTCAAACCTGCCAACCTGCTGGACGCCTATCAGCGCACTGAGCGCTTTCTGGATTGGTACCTGCTGCCGTGACCGAGTTTTTGATATACGAAAATCTCACCTGGCCGGAGGTGGCCGCGCTGCCGCGCGACACGCCGCTCGTGATTCCGCTTGGCAACGGATACGCCGAGACGCGGCTCGCCGAGATGTTGGATAACCCGGACCGCATCGGCCGGCTGCCGCCGATCCCGTACGGCTGGCGCGGCAGCGGCCTGCACGTTCCCGAGGCGCTGCTGGGCGCGTACGTCGGCAATCTGATCGACAGCCTGCGCGACGAGGGTTTCACGCGCGTCTTTGCACTCACCCCGCCCGACATCGACCTTGCGCTCCACGCTTTACGCATCACGCTGCCTCACGTCACCAACTCGCAGCTCGCCACGAGTTGGCCGCCCGACGACGCGCGCGGCAAGGTCGTGCTCGTCCCCATCGGGCACACCGAACAGCACGGACGCCATCTCCCGCTAAACACGGATACGATCATCATCGACGCCATCGCGCGCGGGGCCTGCGCTACGCTGCCGGAACAAGCCGCGAAGTTGCCTGTCTTTCCGTACGGCGTCAGCATGCGCCGCGCCTCATTCGCAGGAACGCTCAACGCGGGCGGGCGGGCATTCGAGGACTTCTGGCTGGGGGTGCTCGACGTGCTCGTGGCGCGCGGCTTCGATCGCTTCTACCTGCTCAGCGGCCATGGGGGCAACTGCTCGTTCCTCGTCAACGTTGTCAAGTACGCTGGCGAGCGCCATCGCCGGGTTTTTTGCGCGACCAATTGCCTCTATCTGAACGGGCCGGAAGGCAGCGCGGCGATCCAGTCGCGGCGGCGGTCCAAACATGGCGGCCTGGGGCATGCGGGTGAATTAGAAACGGCGCTCATGCTGCATCTGCAGCCGGAACGGGTGCACATGGCGCGCGCCGTGGACGAGATGGACTTCATCAGCACGCCGTCGTACACGATGGACTGGCTGGAAGAAGGCAACCTCGTCGCAAATCCGCCGTGGGACGACGACACGGCTACGGGCGCGTATGGCGCGGGCAGCCTCGCCACAGCCGAGAACGGGGCCTACTGGTTGCAAGCCGCTATCGACGAGAAGGTTGCACACGTGCTTGAAATCCACGCACAGCACACGCGCCGCGAACAACGAAGGAATGATGGTTTCGGATTGTGGGGAAAAAATTAACGGGCAAGCGCCCGGGCGAGGGGGGGCACCCGGGCGCTTGCCCATTTCGATGTCATTATATGCGGAGTCGTTCCTCGAGTCTCGTGAATCACATGGTTTATTACGGAATACGTACGCGCGTCTAACATGACTCAAACGCGCCGTCGTGGTCGCCGCGAACCAGCTGCAGGATTCGGAATCTTATGGAATCACGGCCTACAGCGTACCCCCATATACAGGTGCGCGCCCGCAACTGGCCCCAGGCCGGGAATGCCGCCGACTTCTCGTCATAGCAAAATGCGTAGATCCGGAGGGATTTTGGCTGATTTCCAGTTGAGAGGGTGCGACGAGGAGAGGACGAATACCCCGGGCGGGATTCGAACCCACAACCTAGGCCTTAGGAGGGCCTTGCTCTTCCATTTGAGCTACCGGGGCCTGTGCTCATTATACTCGCGCAGAAGGAGCGAGACGTCCGGAAAGTTGGATATAGGACCTTGGATCACCCCGCCAAACCGCGCACTTCGTAGACGGCAACCGGATCGGTGCGCCCGGCCAGATGCAACGCATCCAACTCCACAGCCTCCACTTCGTCAGCCACCTGCCGGTAGCTCTGCACGCTGATCAGGATCTGGCCCGGCCCGGCTGCCTCTTGCAAGCGGCTGGCCACGTTGACGGTATCCCCGATGACCGTGTAGTCCATCACCTTTTCCGAGCCCACATTGCCCACCGTTGCGTCGCCGCAGTGCAGCCCAATCCCCAACCCGAGGTCCGCGAGCATATCGCCGCGCCGCGCGCACATGTCTGCGAAGGTGTCGCGCATGGCGACAGTCGCCCGGACCGCGTTCCGGACATCGTCCGGCCCAGCTAACGGCGCGCCCCAGAACGCCATGATCTCGTCGCCCAGATACTTGTCGAAAGTGCCGCCGTAATCGAACACAACGCGCGTCAGTTCCGAGAAAATCTCGTTGAGGGTCTCGACCACCCGTTCGGCTGTCTGCAACTCGGTGTAACGCGTAAAGCCACGGATATCGGCAAACAAGACTGCGACGGGCCGCGTTTCACCCCCGAGTTTGAGATACCGCTCCGGGTCGGTGAGGATCGTCTCGGTGACTTCCGCCGACATGTAACGCGTCAGCACCTGCCGCAACAGCCGGTTCCGCGCCTCCACCTGGTCGTGCAAGAGTTTGATACGCAACAAAGACTCGACGCGCTTTAGCAACAGAACCGGGTTGTACGGCTTGGTGACAAAGTCATCGGCGCCGACCTCGATGGCGTGCAGCTTCTCCTCCTCGGCGTCGAGGGCGGTGACCATGACAACGGGCACGAACTGCGTCGCTGGATCGGCCTTCAGCCGTTCGCAGACTTCGTAACCGTTCATCCCGCGCATCTGCACGTCGCATAGTACGAGGTCCGGCGGGCGGGCGCGCGCTAGCTCCAGCCCGTCCGCTCCACTCGAAGCCTTCTCGCACTCATAGCCGGCGGACGTAATGTAGGCTTGCAGCAGATCGCGGTTCAGCCAGTCATCGTCGATGACGAGGATTCTGGGAACGACTTTAAGAGGCTGGGTGATGCTC
>JBHHUI010000045.1:0-10168 GCA_046753805.1 Anaerolineales bacterium | reverse complement strand
TTTGCAAAGTGGATGCCGCGCATGGCACGATTATGAGCGTCAACAATTCGCTCGTGTGCCACGGGCTGCTCAAGTACGGCACGGAGGAACAGCGGCAACGGTACCTTATTCCAGTCGCATCCGGCGAGAAGTTGGCAGCGTATTCGCTCACCGAGCCGATGTCCGGTTCCGATGCTGGCACCATGCGCTCGCGGGCCGTGCGCGCCGGCGACCACTACATCATCAACGGCCGCAAGAGTTGGGTCACCAGCGCGCCGGTCGCCGACATCATTATCTTATTCACGATGACCGCCCCGGAGCAGCAGCACAGGGGCGTGAGTGCATTTATCATCGAGACCGACAAACCGGGATTCTCCGTAGGCAAGACCGAGCCCAAACTAGGCATCCGCGCCTCCGCCACGAGCGAGATCCTCTTCGAGGATTACGAATGCCCAGCCGAGAACCGTCTCGGCGATGAAGGCAAAGGATTCGCAATCGCAATGTCTGTGCTGGATGCCGGGCGCATTGGGATCGCTGCGCAGGCGCTGGGCATCGCAGAGGCGGCTTACGAGGCTGCCGTGCAGTATTGCCGCGAACGAGAGGCCTTCGGCCAGAAGATCGGCCAGTTTCAGGGACTCCAATTCCAGATTGCCGACATGAAAACGCGGATCGAGGCCGCGCGCCTGCTCATTTACCAGGCTGCGCTCGCCAAGATGCGCGCGCGGGAAACCGGGGCGCGTTACACCCTTGAAGCCAGCATGGCCAAACTGTTCGCGTCGGAAACGGCAATGGCCTGCGCGCACCGCGCCGTGCAAATCCACGGCGGCATGGGCTATTCCAGGGAGCTACCCGTCGAGCGTTACTTCCGCGATGCCAAGATTACCGAGATTTACGAAGGCACAAGCGAAATCCAGCGGCTGGTAATCGCACGGCACGAACTCGGCCTGCGCTAACGCAAGCCGAAATATGGAAACCCCACCACGAAGCCGCAAAGACTCTTTCACAGGCGCGAATCGAGGCGCATCGATTCGGGCCGGCAGATCGGACTGTGGACGCGGCGACCCTGCGTTGAAGACTGTTGTCGGCGTCCCTTCACTCTACCGTGCTTGCCTCATCTCGTATGATCGTGTTCGGAAATGAGCCGTTCACCTCGGCCTCTCACCGTGTCGTTTCTGGCGGCCGGTGTTTTACTGGTAGCCATCTTGAACGGGACCCGCGCCGCTTGGCTCTGGCAGCGTCGGGAATTCCTGGCGACGCTGATCGTGTCCGTGCCGCTCGCGTACCTGGTGGGTTCGGCCATCGTGTGGTGCGCGATCTGGTGCGCCGCCGGGATCGGGCTGTGGCGGATGGCGCGCTGGGGTCGCACGCTTACTGCCGTCGCGGTCGTGCTCTACCACGCCCACAACTGGATCAACCGCTGGCTATTTGAAGTTTCAGAATTTGCCCGTCTGGTGTGGCCCTGGCAGGCGCTGGTGACGATCATCAGTATTGCGCTGACCTATGGAATCCTGTGGCGGCCGCGCGTGCGGCGTCGCTTTACAACAAGCTCGCTGGAGTGATGATGGGAACGGACCCCAAAATACAGCATCTTCGCAAACTCAGAGCCGAGGCCAAGCTGGGCGGCGGCCAGGCGCGCATCGACGTGCAACACGAGCGCGGGCGCCTCACGGCCCGCGAGCGCCTCGACTTGCTGCTGGACAAGGGTTCATTCCGCGAGCTTGACATGTTTGTTACCCACCGCGCGCGCGACTTCGATATGGACACGCAGAAATACCTGGGCGACAGCGTCGTGACGGGCTGGGGCACCATCGACGGGCGGCTGGTGTACGTCTACTCGCAGGATTTTACGATCTTCGGCGGGTCCCTCTCGCAGGTGCATGCGGAGAAAATCTGCAAGATTATGGATCGGGCGATGAAGAGCGGCGCGCCCGTCATCGGGCTGAACGACTCGGGCGGCGCGCGCATTCAGGAGGGTGTGGTTTCGTTGGGCGGTTACGCAGACATCTTCCTGCGCAACACGCTGGCATCCGGGGTCGTGCCGCAACTCAGCGCCATCATGGGGCCGTGCGCGGGCGGGGCAGTCTACTCGCCGGCGCTCACCGATTTCATCTTCATGGTGCAGAATTCGTCGTACATGTTTGTCACCGGGCCGGACGTGGTCAAGACCGTGACGCAGGAAGACGTCACCTTTGAAGAACTTGGCGGCGCTGCAGTGCACGCGGGTACCTCGGGCGTGTGTCACTACGTGGCCGAAAGCGAGGCCGACTGCTTGTTCCTGCTGCGCGTTCTGCTGGGTTACCTGCCGCAGAACAATATGGAGGACCCGCCGTTTGTAAAGTCGAACGATGATCCGTTGCGGACGGAAGCGGCGTTGGATACGCTTGTGCCCGACAATCCCAATAGGCCGTACGACATTAAGGATGCCATCACACTCATTGTGGACAACGGCGAATTCCTTGAAATCCACGAATCGTACGCGCCCAACATCGTGGTGGGGTTTGCGCGGCTGGGCGGGCACAGCGTCGGCATTGTGGCAAACCAGCCGGCGCACCTGGCGGGCGTACTCGACATCAACGCCTCGGACAAGGCCGGCCGCTTTGTGCGGTTCTGCGACTGTTTTAACATTCCCATCATCACCTTTGTGGATGTACCGGGTTTCCTGCCGGGCACGGGCCAGGAATATGGCGGCATCATTCGTCACGGCGCGAAGTTGCTCTATGCCTATTGCGAGGCCACCGTGCCAAAGATTACCGTCACCACGCGCAAGGCGTACGGCGGCGCGTACTGCGTGATGAACAGCAAGCACATCCGCGCAGATCTGAACCTGGCATGGCCCACGGCTGAGATCGCGGTGATGGGCCCCGACGGCGCGGTAAATATTATCTTCCGCAAAGAGTTGGCCGACGCCGCCGATCCGGAAGCGCGCAAAGCCGAACTGGTGGCGGACTATCGCGAAAAATTCGCCAACCCGTACGTGGCTGCCGCGCGTGGATACATTGACGACGTGATCGAGCCGCACCGCACGCGCCCGCGCCTGATCAACGCGTTGGAAATGCTGGCGAACAAACGCGATTCGAATCCGGCGAAGAAGCACGGCAACATCCCACTGTAGGCCGGACAATAACGGCACAGGGATGTCGGCGACTTTTTGTTAACTATCTTACCGAGCTGAGCGGTTCACCACATGTTTGAAAAAGTACTGGTCGCCAATCGCGGCGAGATCGCCGTGCGCATACTCCGGGCCTGCCGCGAACTCGGCATCCAGACGGTGGCTGTCTTCTCGGAAGCCGATCGCAATTCATTGCACGTGCGCTACGCCGACGAGGCGTACGCCATCGGGCCGCCCCAGGCGCGCGAGTCCTATTTGCGCATCGACAAGATTCTGGACGTGGCGGCCCGTTCGGGCGCCGGCGCCATCCATCCCGGCTACGGCTTTCTGGCCGAGCGGGAGGACTTTGCACGGGCGTGCGAGGACGCCGGTATTGATTTCATTGGACCCAGGCCGTCCTCAATCGCCGCCATGGGAGACAAGGCGGTGGCGCGGGCGACCGTGACGCGGGCGGGCGTGCCGGTCGTGCCGGGCACGGAGGGCGAAGGCGATCTGCGTGACGAAGCGCTGCTCGCCGTTGCGTCCCAGGTGGGCTTCCCGCTGCTGGTGAAGGCCACCGCGGGCGGCGGCGGCAAAGGCATGCGCGAAGCGACCGCACTGGAGGACTTGCCCGCTGCGCTTGCCAGTGCGCGGCGCGAAGCAGAGGCGGCTTTCGGCGACGGCAATGTCTATCTCGAAAAACTGATCACGGGTGCGCGCCATATTGAAATCCAGATTTTGGCGGATGAGCACGGCAACGTCATCCATCTCGGCGAGCGCGAGTGCTCGATCCAGCGCCGGCACCAGAAGCTGGTGGAAGAGGCGCCCTCGGTGTTTGTGGCCGACGATATGGCGCTGCGGCAGGCCATGGGCGAGGTCGCCTGCAAGGCGGCCAGCGCCGTCGGGTATGTCAATGCAGGCACGATCGAATTCCTGGTGGATGAAGACAAGAGTTTCTACTTCCTGGAAATGAACACGCGACTGCAGGTGGAACATCCGGTGACCGAGTTTGTAACCGGCATTGACATTGTGAAAGAGCAAATCCGCATTGCACGCGGGCGCAAGCTCAGTCGTGAACAGCACGAAATAGAGTTGAACGGCTGGGCGGTGGAATGTCGCGTCAATGCGGAAGACCCGCACAACAACTTTCTGCCGTCCATTGGCACCATCACGGCGAGTATCCTGCCGACGGGACCCGGCGTGCGCGTGGACACCGGCGTGTACTCGGGCAGCACGATCCCGCCATATTACGACTCGCTCATCAGCAAGGTCATCTGTTGGGGCGAGACGCGCGGCGAGGCGCTGCTGCGGATGCGGCGCTCGCTGTCCGAATATCGGATTGTCGGGGTTAAGACCACCATTCCTTTTCATCAGAACTTACTTGATTCCCATCGCTTCATGGCCGGTCGCTTCAATACACGCTTTGTCGACGAGGAGTTTCACCCGGAACAAAGCGCCATGCCGGACCCGCGACTCGCCGCTGCAATGGCAACCCTTGTGGCGCACCAGGAAAACCAACACGCAGCCCAGATCGTACAGCGCGGCAAACGTGACACGAGCAACTGGAAATGGGTTGGCCGCTGGGAGCGGATGCAGCGTTGAAGTACATCGCAATCGTCGGCGACCAGTCGTTCGAGCTTGAAATCAACGACGATCGGCACATCACCGTCAACGGCGAGACGCTCGAGATCGACTTCCAGCCGGTGGGCGATCAGCCGCTGTACTCGCTCATCATCGGTGGGCGTTCGTATGAGGCGCACGTCGAGTCGGCGGCCGAGGGTTGGCGCGTGCTCCACCGTGGTAATTTGTACGAAGTCAGCGTAATGGACGAGCGCGCGCAGCGGCTTGCCCAGGCCGGTGGAAGCCGGGCGGCGAGTTCCGGCGAGTTCACGCTTAAGGCGCCGATGCCGGGCCTGGTCGTGAGCGTCGCAGTCGCCGCCGGGCAGACCGTGGAGAAAGGCGACCTGCTCGTCGTACTCGAATCGATGAAAATGCAGAACGAGCTAAAGGCGCCGCGCGCCGGTACGGTTTCCCATGTGCGGGTGAAAGACGGCGATAGCGTCGAGCAGAACCAGACGCTGGTTGTCGTGGCGTAGCACGGTTCCGCGCCGGGATGAAACACCGTCTCGCCCGACAGATCGAAGATTGTGCGCTGCGGTCATGGCCGGCGCTGGAGCAGGCCGATTTTGACGGCTGGCTGTTGCGGTTTGCAAACGGGTACACAAAACGGGCAAACTCCGTCAATCCTTTGTACACATCCACCCTTCCGGTCACAGAAAAGATAAAGGTGTGCGAGCAGCGCTATGCGGAGCGCGGACTCGCACCCATCTTCCGGCTGACGCCGTTCGCCTCGCCGCCCGATCTGGACGCCGCGCTTGCCGCGCGCGGCTACGAAGTACTGGATCGCACGCTTGTCATGCACCGTGAGTTGAGTCCCGAACCAGGCGCCCTCAAAACCTCCGGCCTCTTGCACTGCGACGATCTGGGCGTATGGTTGGATCATTTCTATACCCTCAGCGCCAGTTCGCCCGTCCGGCGAGGCCGGCATCTCGACATCCTGAACAGCATTGATGCGCCGATGTTTGCAGCGCTGTTGTTCGCGGGCGGGCAGCCCATTGTCGCCGGTCTCGCGGTGTTGGACGATGCGTTTGTTGGGCTGTTTGACCTCGTCACGGCGGAATCATTCCGCCGACGAGGGTTCGGCACGCGGCTGGTCGGTGCGCTGCTGGATTGGGGCCGCGAGCACGGCGCGCAGCACGCTTACCTGCAGGTCGTGCAGGCCAACCATTCGGCGCAGGGCCTATACTCAAAACTCGGCTTTCGCGAAGCGTACCGCTATTGGTATCGCGTACCGGGGAACAATGGAGTACAGCAGTGAACATTGAACACATTGCCGTCGTCGGCGCGGGCACGATGGGCAGCGGGATTGCGCAGGCCGCGGCAACATCCGGATTTACAGTTACCTTGATCGACGTCGTCCCGGAGCAACTGGACGCCGCGATGGCCGACATGCGCAAGTCAGCGGAGAAGTTGCACGCCAAAGGCCGTCTCACAGACGCGCAATTGGCCGGGGTGGACAGGGTCGCACCGGCTGGAGGCCTCGCGGCCGCGAGTCAGGCACACTTTGTCATTGAAGCGGCTACCGAAAACCCCACGTTGAAAGAAAAAATCTTTCGCGAACTGGACGAACTGGCTGCGCCCGAAGTCATCCTGGCGAGCAACACCTCGTCGATCCCGCTTACAGGCATCGCCGCCGTCACCGACCGGCCGGACCGGGTTGTCGGCATGCATTTCTTCAATCCGGTATCGCTGATGCCGCTCGTGGAGGTCATTCGCGGTCTGGCCACATCCGACGAAACCACGGCGACGGTCGTTGAACTGACCAAGCGCATGGGCAAGACGCCGGTGGAAGCCAACGACTCACCCGGTTTCATCTCCAACCGCATCCTGTGCCCGATGTTAAACGAGGCAGTCTTCGCGCTGATGGAAGGCGTGGGCACGCCGGAGGCGATCGATCAGGTCATGAAGCTGGGGATGAATCATCCGATGGGTCCCCTGGAACTGACCGACCTGATCGGCCTGGACGTTGTGCTCGGCGTCATGGAAGTGCTGCAGCGTGAGCTGGGCGACGACAAATACCGCCCGTGTCCGTTGTTGCGCAAGATGGTGGCCGCTGGTTATCTGGGGCGGAAGTCAGGGCGAGGGTTTTACGAGTATGCGTGACGTGTGGGCGTAATGCATAAAATGCACGTCACGTATTACCCCGTTCGGATTCCAACCCCGCAACGAAGTTGTTAATCAGATCGGCTACCTCGGCTGCCTGCTCTACCATCACCATGTGACCGGCCTGGGGAACGAGGGTCAGTCGCGCCTGCGGAAGCACGGCCGCCAGTTCGTGTGAGCGATCCACGGGCGTCATGATGTCGGCCTCGCCGCAAATGATGAGCGTCGGCCCCTTCCACGCAGTGATGGTGTTGCGCGTATCGAATTCATTGCAGGCGCGGTAGTCAGCGAGCACCGTCTCCGGCGGCAGCTTGCGGAACCGTTCCAGCGCTGGTCGCCGCAACTTGCGCGGCGCGTCACGGCGGAAACACCACCCCACGAGGCGAGGCGCAAACGATTCAAAGTCTTGGGCAACACCGGCGAGAATCTGTTGCGCGACCGGCAACGTCAGACCGGTACCGATGAGCACCAGCCCGGCCACTCGCGCTGGATGTTGCAACGCTACGAGCTGGGCGATGGCGCCGCCCATCGAATGGTCCACCATGACGGCTTGGGGATAGTTCAGCCCGTCGAGCACGGCCAGAACCGGTCTGACGTACTCAGCCAGGCGCTGCGCGGGCGGACCGTCCGAGCGACCGTGACCCGGCAGGTCGACGGCGATGACCGGGCGCGACGGGTCGCGCCGCATGCGCGCCGGCCAGGAATAGCGGTTGTTCCCCGCGCCGTGGATCAGGACAAGCGGTAGGCCGTCTGTACCGGGCGATACGGAGTAGTAGACTCTGTGACCATTGCAGTAGGTGTGTGGCATGGCGGGTATTGTAATCGGACCCGGGTATTCCGACATCTACAGGAGTTACGCAGTTCGCTGGTCGAGCCTCGCGCTGAGCGCGAGACGAAACGTAGCCCCGAAGGGGCGTATCGAGACCAGGAACTGCGCCAAAACGGGCTTCGATACGGCGTTTCGACAGGCTCAACGCCTACTCAGCCAGCGTTTTGGCTTCCAACTGCGTAACTCCTAATCTATTGCATGTTCCCTACGACAGGCGGGGGATTGTAATGTGAGCCTGACTGATCTAGACTCGCCGCTATCGGAGTAAACACGTTATGGCTATGCGTGCAGTCAGTATCGTCGGCATCGGACAGGTTCCGGTCGAGAAGGTGCATTCTGACAGTCTGCGCCGGTTGGGCGCGCGCGCTGTGCAGCTTGCAATGCAAGACGCCGGCGTGGAGCGCGTGGATGCCCTCTTTGCGGGCAACATGCTCAGCGACGAGTTGCAAGGGCAGAAGCAGATTGCGGCGCTCATTGCCGACGAGGCCGGACTGTACGGCATCGAGGCCCTGCAAGTGCGCGCGGCAACGGCCACCGGCGCGGCAGCCCTCCGGATGGCATATCTAGCCGTGGCGAGCGGCGAGGCCGATTTGGCCATCGCGATGGGTGTGGAGAAGATGAGCGCCGGCGGGGTGACGTCCGTGCTGGCGAAAGCGTTGGACGCCGAACGCGAGGTACCCGACGGGGCCACGCTCATCAGCAAGAACGCGCAGCTCATGCAGCTGTATATGGACAAATACAAAGTCCCGGACGACGGTTTCGTCAATTTTGCCGTCAACGCGCACCGCAATGCGCGCCAGAATCCCAACGCGCGCTTCCGTGGACGCGGCTTCAACGCGCGCCAGGTGCGGGCTTCGCGCTTCGTGTACCCGCCGCTGCGTCTGTTCGATTGCTCGCCCATCTGCGATGGCGCGGCCGCGACCGTGCTCGCGCCACAGGACGAGGCCCGGGCGTATACGGACAATCCGGTGCACATCCTCGCGTCCAGCGTGGCGACCGACCGCTTTCGGGTAGACGACCGCACTGATCCACTGCACTTACAAGCGGCCGATCAATCCGCGCTGGAGGCGTTCCGGCGCGCGAATGTCAACCGCAACGACATCAGCTTTTTCGAGGTGCACGATGCGTTCAGCATCATGGCCTGCCTGATGCTCGAGGCCGTGGGTTTTGCCGCACCCGGCGAAGGCTGGCGGCTCGCCGCCGAGAAGGAAATCCGGCGGCGCGGAAAGATTCCCATCGCGACGATGGGCGGCCTGAAGGCGCGCGGGCATCCCATCGGCGCGACAGCGTTGTACCAGACGTGCGAGATTGTGTTGCAGCTCACCGGGCGGGCGGGAAAAAATCAGGTGCGCAACCCGAAGGTCGCGTTGTTGCAGAGCGTGGGCGGCGCAGCCGCGACAGTGCTCACGCATGTGTTTGGCAATTAGCGAGTCGGGAGCTTCGACGCAAGGGCGAAGAGACGCAAGGTTTTTTGAAACCTTCGCGCCCTGGCGTCCGTTACTACCGATCTGAGCAGTAGATTCTGGATATCTGCACTGGTGAATTCCTCCGCCGTTGAATCGGCCTACCAGCAGTGGCTGCGCGAGACCCGCAGCCGCGCTATCGCGCGCGTGCCGGAGCGCCGCGAGCGTTTCACAACGTCTTCGGGGATTGAACTCGATCCGCTCGCACTCCCCAGCGCGGACGACTATCTGGCGGACGTGGGTTTTCCCGGCCAGTACCCGTACACACGCGGCATCCAGCCGACCATGTATCGGAGCAGGCTCTGGACCATGCGCCAGTACGCGGGCTTTGGGACGGCGGAAGAATCCAACGCGCGCTATCGCTTCCTGCTCGAACGGGGCCAGACGGGCTTATCGGTCGCGTTCGACCTCCCCACCCAGATCGGCTACGACCCGGACCATCCGCTGGCGGCCGGCGAGGTCGGCAAATCCGGAGTCTCAATCCCCACGCTGGACGACATGGCGCAACTCTTCGACGGTATTCCGCTCGATCAAGTCAGCACGAGCATGACCATCAACGCGCCGGCCGCGATACTGCTGGCGATGTACATCGCGGTTGCGAAGCGTCAGGGCGTGTCGTTGGGACAACTGCGCGGAACGATCCAGAACGACATCCTGAAAGAATACATCGCGCGAGGCACGTACATCTTCCCGCCCCGACCGGCGATGCGGTTGATTACGGATGTGTTCCGCTACTGCCGGGCGCACGTGCCGCGCTGGAACACGATCAGCATCTCTGGGTATCACATTCGTGAAGCCGGCAGCACCGCCGTGCAAGAAGTCGCGTTCACGCTCGCCGATGGCATAGCCTACGTACAGGCCGCGCTCGACGCCGGCATGCTCGTGGACGACTTCGCGCCGCAACTGGCGTTCTTCTTCAATGCTCACAACAACTTTCTGGAAGAGGTTGCCAAATTCCGCGCCGCACGCCGCCTGTGGGCGCGCACGATGCGTGAACGCTTCAGTGCGCAGAATCCCAAGAGCCTCATGCTCCGGTTTCACTCACAGACCGGCGGCAGCACACTCACCGCGCAGCAGTTCGAGAAC
>JBHHUI010000044.1:0-10219 GCA_046753805.1 Anaerolineales bacterium | reverse complement strand
TAATAATTCCCCCACCGGAGCCGAGCGAGACCTCCCGCGCGCGACTGTCCGGGGGCTGGCTCCGGGCGGCGCGGGTGGGGTGGGTCATCCTGGGGGTGGCCGCGCTGGGGATTCTCCTCACTTCGTTGCCCGGCTACGCGCTCAAGTTCAGCGGGCAGCTCGGCCACGTACCATCGGCAAACCCGACCACCAGCGTCAGGTTCTTCGCGGCCGCCGGTGGGTTAGCGTCGCTGGCCTCAGCTGCCCTCTCCCTTGGCCTGTCGTGGACGCTCTTCCGGCGCAAGTTCGAGGAACCGGCCGCCGCCGCCCTGTCCTATTATTTGTTGGTTTACGGGATTGTGCTGGCCGGCCCGCTGGAAAGTTGGTGGACGCGCTGGGTGGGAAATGCAGACTTTATCATTACGCTCCAGGGCGCTCTGTTGGCAACGCCGACCGTGGCATTGTTTGCCCTTTTACCCAATGGCCGCTTCGTTCCGGCGTGGATGCGTTGGGCGCTGATCCTTTCCGTCCCCTGGAATATCTCGCTGTTTTTCCTGCCTCCCTTCACTACCGCGAATATCACCCGGCAACCTCTTGCTTATTCCCTGGTGGCGATCTGGTTCACCATCTTCATCTTGTTGGGTATTTACGCCCAAATCTACCACTATCGCCGCGTCTCCACCGCTGAGGAACGCCAGCAGACCAAATGGGTGGTGTTTGGGTTTGCGCTGTGGATCGGGTTCATCTTCGTATCCACAGGGCCCTATTTTTATATGACTGGTTTGCCATCCGGCGCGCCCCTGCCCTGGTGGGCGTCTGCCAGCCAACTGGGCTGGTGGCTCTCCCTCAGCCTCGTCCCCGTTTCGTTGGCCATCGCCGTCACCCGCCACCGGCTCTGGAATATCGATCTGGTCATCAACCGGACGCTGGTCTACGGCGCGTTGACGGCCAGCGTGGTTGCGCTGTACGTTCTGGTTGTCGGCGGATTGGGGCTTCTTTTCCAATCCGGCAACAACTTGCTGATCCCGCTGCTGGCGACCGGGCTGGCCGCAGTGCTGTTCCAGCCCTTACGGGAGCGTTTGCAGGGATCTGTCAACCGCCTGATGTACGGCGAGCGCGACGATCCGTACGCCGTGCTCTCCCGGCTCGGCGCACGACTCGAGGAGGCTTTGGCCCCGGCGGCCGTTTTGCCCGCCATCGCTGAGACCGTGGCGCACGCGCTCAAGTTGCCGTATGCGGCGATCGAGCTGCGGCGGGGCGACGCCTTCGAACTCGCCGCCAGCTTCGGACCGCTGACCAGTGACGTAGTTACGTATCCCATCAGTTACCAGACGGAGACGGTGGGGCGGCTGCTGTGCGCGCCGCGCTCTCCGCGCGAAACGTTTTCGGCGGCCGACGAACAGCTGCTGCGCACCATCGCCGGGCAAGCCGGAGCGGCCGTCCACGCTGTGCAGCTCACAGACGCATTGCAACGCTCGCGCGAACGACTCGTGACAGCGCGCGAGGAGGAGCGCCGTCGCATCCGCCGCGACCTGCACGATGGGCTTGGCCCGGCGCTGGCCGTGCAGGCGCTCAAACAGGAGACAGCGCTGGAGACTCTCGACGACGACCCCGACGCGGCCCGGCAACTGCTGCGCGAACTGTACGAGCATACGCACAGCCTGCTGACCGACGTGCGCCGCCTGGTCTACGACCTGCGCCCGCCCGCGTTGGACGAACTTGGGTTAGTATCGGCGGTACGTGAACAGGCCGTGCAGCTCGTGCATGGTTCCACCGGTTTTCGGGTAGCCGTGGAAACCCCGACAGACCTGCCCGAACTGCCGGCAGCCATCGAGACGGCGGCCTACCGCATAGCGGTGGAGGCAATCGCAAACGTCGCGCGGCATGCGCGCGCTCACCGCTGTGTTGTGCGCATCGAACTGGCGGGGGACGGCCACGCGCTGTGCGTGGAAGTCGAGGACGACGGCCGGGGCCTGGCGGAAGATACACGCGTCGGCGTGGGCCTGACCTCCATGCGCGAGCGCGCCGCCGAGTTGGGCGGGACCTGTGAGGTGCGAACCGCAGCGGGCGGCGGGACGCAGGTACGGGCGCGGCTGCCGCTGCCGCGAGAAGCGTGATCGTTTCACGCTCCACGAATCACGCATCATCATGACCGACGCCATTAGGCTCCTCATCGCCGACGACCACACCCTCTTCCGCGAGGGTCTACACGCGCTGCTGGAGCGAGAGCCGGATGTGGAGGTGGTGGGCGAGGCCGAGTCGGGCGCTGAAGCCGTGGAACTGGCGGCCGTGCTCGTACCGGATGTCGTATTGATGGATATCCAGATGCCGGATTTGAACGGCATCGAGGCCACGCGGCGCGTGACCGCAGCTAATGCGGCTATCGGGGTGATTGTCGTGACAATGCTCGAGGACGATAGCTCGGTATTCGCGGCCATGCGCGCCGGCGCGCGGGGCTACGTACTCAAAGGCGCGCGGAAGTCCGAAATGCTGCGGGCGATCCAGGCGGCCGCAAACGGTGAAGCGCTGTTTGGCCCAGCCATCGCGGCGCGCATGCAGACGTATTTCGCCGACCTGGAAACGAGCGCGCCGGCCCCGGAACAATCCTTCCCAGAACTCACCGAGCGGGAGCACGAGATACTCGACTTGATCGCCCAAGGCCTGAGCAATGCCGCCATTGCAGAGCGCTTATCGCTCAGCTCGAAAACGGTGAGCAATCACGTATCCAACATTTATGGCAAATTGCAGGTTGCCGACCGATTGGAAGCATATCGACGCGCACGGGCGGCGGGGATGGGGGACGCGTAGATTGGCGATGGGTCGCCGCCTTCCCGGCGTCGTCAGACTCCAGAAGAACTTCTGCACACATCGCCCAATCCGTTAACTCATGACCGCGAGAATACTCCGCGCGCCTACCTGGCTATGGCTCGGGTGGGCATTGGCACTGCTGCTAACGCTAGGGCTGGCCTTCGACATTTCCCCGTGGCTGCGCGGCGATCTGGATTGGCGGTGGCCATATGTCCCCGCGTACCTGCCGGGACAGCTGATCCGCGCTGCTGCAGTCCTGTCGCTTTACATCATCGCGGCGCTGTTATGCTGGCGTTGGGCCCTGGCAGGACCGACCCGACTCAGATCGAAAAACCCCCGTGTCTATGCACTGTTGGGGTTTGCAATTGTGGGCGGCCTGACCCTCCAAATCGTCGTCCAGACAATTTCAGACCCAGACCCCTGGCGCGAGTTGCTGCTCCGCAGCAGTTCGCCATTCCTGCAGGGCTATTGGGAGGCTGCTCTGAAAGTGGGAAATATCGGCGAGTACCTGCGCCATTTTCCAGAAATCGCGCCTGCCTATGAAGGGCCCCATGTGCAGCGACATCCGCCCGGCTTCGTCGTGTACTTTGCGCTGCTGCAGCGCGCCGCCCTGGCGCTTCCCACAGTGGTAGACCGGCTGGCGCCCCATTTGCGCGTGTACCAATGTGAGTATTGGCCACATGTGTACGTAACTTCCGCGCGCTACGCAGCCGTCGTCGGCGGCCTGCTGGCTCCGCTATTGAACACAGCAGCGGTCGTACCGTTATACGCTGTCGGAAGAGCAACGCTGGACGAGCGAGCCGCCCTGGGCGCAGTGCTGCTGCATCCGCTTTTGCCGGGCTATTTGCTTTGGGCCGGGCACTGGGATCAGGCATTTCCGTTTGTTACATTGCTGTTGCTGTGGCTGCTGCAGCAGGCGATCTACCGGAAACGGCGCTGGGCATGGGGAGCGGCGGGAGGGCTGCTCGCCGTGGCGCTGTTTTTTTCGCACGCCATGCTTGTATTGATCGCCCTGGGGGCGGTGTACGCGCTCATCGCCGTTTTAGCGCAACGAGAATCCCTGCCCGAGAAACGGCTGTCGCTACTGAAAGGCGCCGTTAGCTTTACGTTGGGTTTAAGCATTCCCTGGCTGATCTATCAAGGGGTTACGGGCGTCTCATACCTCGACCTGTATCGCGCGAACACGGACTCTCACTATGCCCTAGCGACCAACGTTCTTTCGCGCATGCTCTTCAACCCCTACGATTTCGTCCTCTTCATGGGCTATATCCTGGGTCTGATGGGGATCGTCGCCGTCTGGCGGTCCGCGCAGACGCTGGGTCGCCGCCGAACGCTGTCCCGCGCGCCGGTTCTCGTCCTATCCAGTTTTGCAGTGCTGGCGGCGCTCATAATATCGGGGGTGGCTCGCGCAGAAGTCGGGCGGGTGTGGGTGTTCCTCATGCCGCTGGGCGTGCTCGCCGCCTTCACTTTGCGCGACGGCCCGGGGCATTCGTCGTGGCGTTGGGGCGTCACCGCATCCATCCTGGCAATTCAGGCTGTGGCCATGCAGGCGGCACTGTTCGGCGAGCGGGACGTCAAACACGTGTATGCGCCGCCCACACGCGGTGAGGTGGTCAATGCCATTGTGGGCGACGCTATGGAATTGGTTGCTTTCGACTTGAACACCACGAGTGTGCATCCCGGCGAGACGCTGGAACTGACTTTGTATTGGAAGGCGCTGGCTCCGCCACCGGGCTTCTACGTTACTTTTGTTCACCTCTATCAGAGCGCGCTCGGCATGGCCGCGCAGCAGGATGGTCCGCCGCAAGCAGGTCGGTATCCCACCACCTGCTGGCAACCCGGAGAGATAGTGCAGGACGACATTCGGCTGGAAATCCCGGCACTCGTAACAGCGGGCACGTACGATCTGTTCGTCGGTATGTATGCGCCGGCGGACCCGTTCACCCGATTGCCCACCTCCGGCCCGCAATCACGCGCTGAAGAGGGTACGATCGTGCTGGATCAGATACTCATTGCCCCGTGAAAACGCGCGGCTCTCCGAAGCGCTCGCCCGTCTGCGGATCGTAAAGCCCAATCTGGAAGCGCGCCCCCACCTTCAGTTCGTGTACATCCGTGATGACTTCACCGGGCAACCAGCTTGTCGTGGCGCGCCGTGGCGGGCTGTCTTGTGCAGCCACGAGCGCGCCGTCAGGGCCCAGGCTGTGAACGAACACAGTCAGGCGGTCGGAGAGCGGACGCAGGGCGGTCCAGTACAGCGTAATGCTGCCGGCCGTTACGTCATAACCCAGTAATCGTACTCCGTCACGGAAATCGAAATTGACCCGGCGATCCATTGGTGGAATGTCGTACGTGCGCATCGGTACGCGCACGTCAATTTGACCGATTTCCACCGGTTGCGAAACCAATTCATCACCGGCGGCTGCCAGCGCAAGACTCACCGTGGCGCGGCCGGGCGGCAAATCGGGCGGCAACGTGATGGCTTGCGGATAACGAACCAGCATCTCGGGAGTCCACTCTTCGGCAGGGTACCCCGGACCGCCGGGAGCGAAATCCGTTTCCCAGATTTGTGCGCCGCTCTCATTCGTCAATGACAGCCTTGCCCCGAGTCCCGGCACAGAGGCTTGACCTGTATGCCAGACGGCGTCAAATACGAGTATTTCACCCACGTCGATGGCAGTTGTGGCCAGGTGAGCTTCCCACAGACCGAGCGTGCCCGGCACCTGCGACCTCGCGGGGTTCAGCAAGAAGGGCCCGATGGCGTATTGGAAGCCGCTGGGCTGATCTCCAGTACGAATCTCCAGCGGTCGAATCGAATCGTCCGCCGCCGCATAGACGCCCACCATCAGGAAGTATTGGCCGGGGGGCGTACCTGGCAGTGGGGCAATTGAATGTTCGTCGCGCGCGTATTGTGAGGGCGACCACCGGCTCGTGGGAATACCCCCGGGGTGCTGAATGTCGGACTGCCCGAAGCGGGCTCCAAAGCTGTCCGTCAGTTGGACTGTGACGCTGTAATCTGCGTCGAGTTGCATTTGGGTCTGCCAAAAGAGGTCTATCGGGATCATCTCGTCGGCGGCAAACGTCATACCCATCGGCGTCTCATATCCAACGAGCGACAACTGATCGTCGTAGTTGACCGCGAGCGGGTGCGAAACCTCCTGCAATCGGGAGCGATAAAAGGGCGTTTCGATTCGGTCGAGTACGCCGATGCGCAACAGGATCAGACCCCCAAAAAGAACTGCCAGCCATCCGGTTCGATCTGCGCCAAGACCGATCGACATATGCGGCGGCTTGCCGCCAATGCAGGCGACAATCGCCGCGCCGATCGCAGCGATCAGCGCAAGCGCGGAAACCAGCGCGCCTACCCGCTGGGCGGGTGTAGCACGCAATTCGAGCAGCGCCGTGTATTGTCCAGCAGGAAGTTTGACAGTGATAAGCCCCTCCGGTTCGGATGGCGCGATCGGCGCCGGTTCGGCGTCCACCGTTGCCGTCCAGCCGGGGAAATAGAAGCGATTAAACTGGACTTGCACAGGCGTCGGCGAATTGTAGTCGAGCGCTGTCGTCGTCAGGCTTAATTGGGTCTCTTTCAAGTCAAGTCCGGGCGGGATCGTAGTCACCCGAGACGGAATGTCTGACGCGGCAAAGCGCGCCATCATGTCATCGGGGCCGGGCGGCGCGCCAACCCATCGCGGCAGCAGAGCGCCGCGCGACGTAGTGCCGTAGGCATTGGTGGCGGACTGCTCGTAACGCAAGATGTCGAGTGGGCGCGGCGTCGCGGGATACGCCGAGAACGACTCATGATATGTCCAAGTGAGTGCAAAGAAAAAACACGCCGCCAGATACAACGCGGCCACGGGAAGTTTACTCCTGCCCGGCGGAAGTCCGGCCACCGCCAGCCCGGCGACAAGGAAAGACGCCGGACCGAGCAGCCGCCAGGGGAACTGCACCAGACCGCCGAACGGCAGCGCATCCCACACGGGAGCAGAAACCTCGAGCATCAGGAAGATAGCTGCTCCGAGCAATGCGCCGTTCACAGCCATGAGGAGAACATCACCTCGCCGGGGGATACGGCGAGCGAACCGGTATGCGAAACCCCCCAGCGCTGCCGCCGCTAGCATGAGCTGCGGCCATCCCAGGCTCTTGGGCTGATCGTTCGACGCCAGCAGCGGATCAAACGGACGCGGCAGCGAGAAAAGCGCGCTCGGTGCGAGGAAATGGTCTGAATAGTTTATCTCGGCGCGGTCGAGTTGAACATCCGTGACGTAGACGAAAAAGGGCAGCAAGAAGAATGCAGCCAGCGCCAGCGCATGACCCAGGGCCAGCGCAGGACGCCACAGATATTCGCGCACGGAGCGCCCGGCCACCCGGGCTGCTGCAATTGCCAACGCGCCGATATACACAAGCAGCAGCGGCGTGAACAGGGCTGCGGTCAGATTATGAGAGAGGATCAGCGCCGCGTATGAGAACGCAAGCAGCGCGTAGGCGCCGCGCGACGATCGCCGGACGACGCGCGCTGCGAGGCCGAATACCCACGGGACCAACGCCAGCGCCAAGTATTCGGGCCATGCTGCCCGATAGAATACATTGATGTAAGGATAGGGTGCGAGCGCATACCCGCCAGCCGCCGCCAATCCTGACAGGCGTGAATTGAAATGTGCGCGCCCCCAGAAGTACATGCCTCCAACAGCGATGACCGTGGCCAGGGCGAAGCCGGCCTGGAATGCATCCGGTAGCGACGCGCCAAGCCGGTTAATCCCCAGCGGAACGTAGTAGCTTAACGGCGCATAGAATTGGAAAAGCGGCGAGCCATATCCGTAATGCAAGTCGCTAATCCAACGCGGGAGAATATCTCCGTGTTCCACATGCCGGGCCAACGCCGCCAACCGGTAATAGTGGTTCGGCCCGTCGTCCACGTCGGGCGCGCCGGACTGCAGGATCGGCCACACAGCTAGAAGAGTCAGCGCAAGCAAGGCCGTAAGACCCGACAAGGACGCGCCCGCGCGCCTCGCGGCCGGCCAACGTTGAAAAAAACTCAGGGAATCAATGTACATTTACCGGCAGTTTGTACACCGGGAAACAGATATTGGGTACAGCCGCATGCTGCGGGGGATCGATCCGAAACAGAGAAATCTGTAATGCTCAGGGCGCGGAGGAAAAGAGTCGTTTCTTCATCGAATACATGCCCTGTTGCGCCCCTACCCTCGGTACTCCCGCACGCTGCGCAGTTCTCGCCCCACCATGCGGAACGCGCCGCGTTCGGCCTCGGCTTTAATCTTCTCCTCGTCCAGCGTCAGTAGCTCACCAGTGCGATAGAGCAGCCGACCGTCTACAAACACGTGCGTCACGTCCGCAGCTTTGGCGGCATGTACGACATTGGCCACCAGATCGTGGCGAGGCAGCAGGTGCGGACGGTCGATGTCGATCAGGATCAGATCGGCCGGACGGCCGGGGGCAATCACGCCCGACCGGGCAAACCCCATTGCGCAGGCGCCGTTCTGCGAGGCCATGCGCAGCGCCGTGTCGCCGGGCACGGCCTCCGGGTTTAGTTGCGTGTGCTTCTGCAGGATCACCGTCTGGCGCAGCGCCGCCAACATATCCATGTCCGCGTTCGAGGCGGGGCCGTCGGTGCCAATGGCGACGTTGATCCCGCGCTGGGAGAAGCGGCTGAGGTCATTAATACCCATCGCCAGCTTCATATAGGTAATGGGCGTGTGCGCTACCGTTACATCGTGTGCTGCGAGGATGTCAAGGTCCTCGTCGTTCACGACGAGACAGTGCGCGGCGATGCACGGCCCGTCGAAGACGCCCAGCGCTTCCAGATGCGCCACCGGCGACCGGCCATACTTTGCCAGCGACGTTTCGACTTGTTCCTCGGACTCCGAGAGGTGCAGGTGGACCGACAGCCCGCGCGCGGCGGCCAGCCCGGCAATCTGTTCCAACAATTCCGGCGGGCAAATGTATGGCGAATGTGGCCCAAGCAGCAATTGCAGGCGGTCGTCGGCCCGGCCCTGCCAGCGGTCAATGAATTCAAGCGTGCCGTCGAGGTTTGCACCGATCTCTTTGTCATCGCCGAGGCCAAACACACACCACGTCAGCCCGGCCTTCAAGCCCGATTGCTCGACCACCTCGGCCACGCGGTCCATGTAGAAATAGTGGTCATTGAACCCCACCACACCGCCACGGATCATCTCGCAGGCTGCCAGCGCCGCGCCCCAGTATACGTCGTCCGGCGTGAGCGCAGACTCGGCCACCCAGATCTTCTCGTTGAGCCAGCGGTCGAACGGCAGGTCTTCCGCCCAGCCGCGCTCGTAGGTCATCGGCGAATGGCAGTGCGCGTTGAAGAACCCGGGCAGCGCCACGTGGTTGTAGCCGTCGATGATTTCGTCAGGCGCGAATTCGGCCGGCGCGTCTCCGACCGCGACGATATCCCTACCTTCAATGGCAATCGACGCGGCGCGTAAGACCGTGCCGGCTTCGTCCAGTGTGATGACGTCGACGTTTTGGATAAGCGCGCGAGTCATTCCAAGCCCTTCTATCTGATACGCAACGCGCGATGCGCGAATCCCAAATCACGGATCACGTTTCACCCTTCACGAAAATCATCAGCTCCTCACGACCGCGACGCGGTTTGATGGTATGCGGTGACGGACCGCGCTCGAGTAGCGCCAAACCACGGGTGGTGAAAAGCGACTCCAACTCGTCCGGCGAAACTCCGAAGGGCGGCCCACTCGTGCGCGCCTCGATGGGAAAAGCCAGCGCGATGTACGTGCCGCCCGGCCGGAGCAACCCGGCCACTGCATCGGCGTACTCGGCATGCCGCTGCGGGTCGATAGCGCAGAAACACGTGTACTCCAGAACGTAATCGAATTGGCCGGATAGCGCAGCGGGCAATGCAAAGATGTCAGCCTGCTGGACGTCTACGGGCGCATCTGCTTCGGCCAAGGCGCGCATGTCGGCGACGGCCTGCGCGGCGAAATCCACCGCCGTCACATCAAACCCGGCCCGTGCGAACAGGCGTGCGTCATGGCCGCGCCCGGCCCCGAGCACGATCAGCCGGCCCGGCTTGAAGCGTCCGCTTTCGAGCAGCGCAGCGAACACCGGCGTCGGCCCGCTCAAGTCCCATGGAGCGTCAAGGTTTTGGTACGCACCCTCCCAGAAGTCGGGGGAGTTGACGTCGGTTTGTGACACCGGGCGGTATTTAACTCAGGCGGTCGCGCCGGACACAAGCGGCATTTGATCCCAAATGCGCCCCTGAAGCTTCCGGCCTGCCCGTTTCTTGTTCGTTCCGCCCCACTGCTTAAAGAAGAATGGCACTTTGGCTGTAAGGCACTGGTCGCGAATGTCCGTGACCCATTCTTCTCTCATTGGCCTAGCCCTTGGGCCAGATTCGCCGCCCGCGATAACCCAGTTGATGCCACGGAGATTCAGTGTCTCT
>JBHHUI010000043.1:0-10310 GCA_046753805.1 Anaerolineales bacterium | reverse complement strand
CCCAGGTGTTCATCCCCTAATCCCCAAATCCCCGCGAATACCGCTCGTGTCAACATGTATGTGACATTGTCAAGCTAATCACGCCGTCGATGAGACACTCACAACTACTCGATTGACGGGCTCACTCAGCCTCTGGCGTCAGCCGACGGAGTGGTTTTGGTTCTGCTCAGTTGAGCAGGAATGGTGCTCCAATCACGGGCGGCAGCGACTTAAGGTCCGCCGGACCGTGAATATCCATCTGCAACCCGACCCGCTTACATACCGTCACGCGTGCACCGGCATCTTCGGCATGCTCAACATGCAAGCGCACACTGTCCCGGCCAAAATGATACTGGAGCAGCCCCGCAGGACGTACAAACAGCGCGTTCGTCCCGGCGGCATCTCTGTCCGGCGCGACAACCACGGCCGGGCCGGTGCCGGGCGCCGCCGCGAACATCGCCCGAATGTCGGCGCGCGAAATCATGGGAAGATCAGTCGCCAGCACGAGCACAGAGCGCGCGTTAAATGCCTTCGCCATATCCGTTGCTCGCTGCAACGTCAGGTTCAGTTCCGGCGACCCGGACTCTGCGAGCGTGTATGCATCATACTCGCGGGCCAGGTGCAGCGCCGCCGGATCGCGGCTGACGACCACCGTCCGTTCTAATTCGTCAATGTCACGGAGCACCTGCAGCGTGTGCACGAGCAGATTGCGGCTTAACGCTTCGCGCTGGTCGGCCGAGAGTACCGTCGCCAACCGGCTCTTGGCGCGCTTCAACGGCTTGACCGGCACGATCGCCCAGATTGCCATCGACTAGCTGCGGGGAAAGATGTGTTCGGGCGCGATCTTGTAGGTGACGCGGATATCGTCCCCCACGTCATACTCGCGCTTGCCACGGTACTTGAGAGCCAGGTCGCGAATGTGGTCGTCGCCGCCCTCTTCGGTAATCTCGACAACCGCGCCGCGCACTTGCAAATAGCTGTAGATGTCGTTTGGGTCTTGAATCAGCGCCGCAACATGCCGTCGCACCCGCATGTTGCGGTCTTTGACGCGTCCACGGGCTGAGTTGATGCGGATGTGCTCGCCGTCGAAGTCAAACCAGATGGGAGTGACCTGCGGCGTGCCGTCAGGCATGAGTGTTGCAAGATACAGAAATGCTTTGGTGTCGTCGTCGAGCAAGTAGCGCAGCCGCTCTGGAATGTTAGCCATGTGTACCCCCTACCGAAACAAGTCTTCCTCTTTGGGTCGAATCAGGTCTTCGCTCCGCCCCTCTGACAGCGGATACGGCACCCCGCGCACGTGAACGACGGGACAACCTTCGTCCGATTGCCCCATCAGGATGGACGCGGCAGAGGCCAGTTCGTCGGCGACGCCCACGAGCGTGCTCTTGAGCATCCGATTGAACAGGTCCGGTTTGCCGCGCATGTTTGCCACCGCCGGCGTCCCCGCTACCGCCAGGGCCACCCCCACCGCCCCGCTCCGCCAGGGCCGGTTGTGGCTATCGTTAATAATCACGCCCAGGCGGGCGCCGGTGGCCGCCTGCAAGCGCGCCCGCAGGTCCGCACACGAGCGCGCGGCGTCCCTCGGCAGCAACAACACGTATTCATGCCCATCGCCCGGTTCAAGGTTCGAGCGGTCGATGCCGGCAGCGGCCGAAATATAGCCGCGGTTGTGGGCCACGATGAGCACATTTTCCACGGCCCGCACCACTTTGGTCGACTCAGCCAGGATGAGTTCCACCAGGCGCGGATCTTTGTTCGTCACAGCAGCCAGCTTTCCAGCTGCGGGCGAAGGCGTGACGGTGCGCAGGTCCACAAGCTGCCCTTCGGCCTTCGACACAACCTTCTGGGCGACGACAATCACATCACCGTCCCGCACGCGAATATCGCAGCGTTCCAGCCCGTCCAGGATGATCTGCGCGAGATCGTCGCCGGCCCGGATGAGCGGAATGGACGGGAGAGCCGTCAGTTCAAGGTGTCGGAGCGTTGTCATCTGCGCGAAGCGCGAAACATGCTCCACCTTGTCATTCGCGCGGCAACCCCGTGATCCGCACGCCCACACGCAAGCGGCGGTGCTGCTTCCCAAGACCGACCAGGATCGGAGTCAGACCCTCTACCGCCACAGCGTTGGCAATCGGTCCGACGTACCAGGCATCCATTCCGGCCGCCTTCGCAAGCTGGATGACTTCGACGCACGCCTCGCGGTCGTCTCCGCACACCAGCACGTCGCTCTCGATAGTCGTTTCGGGGTCTTTAAGATAGTGAAACGAAATGTTCTGGAATGCGGAAACCACGCGCACGCCGTCGCCGAGCAATGCCTGCGCTTCCATGCCGGCTGATACACCCTCTGGCAGGTGAACCTTTGTAATGTCCGGCGGTTTTACCGGCACAGTGACATCGACCAGTATTTTGCCCTGCAATTCTGCCCGCACGCTCTCCAGGGTCGGCGCGTGAGCGCTGTAGGGTACGGTGAGGACCGAAATCCCAGCGGCGGCGGCAGCGGCGGGGTTCTCCATCCCGGTGACGAGGTCCTGCCCGAGACGTTCGTTAAGCTCGCCGGCAACCCGGATGGCCTTGTCGAGCGTGCGCGATCCGATAATAACGCTATAGCCCGCCCGCGCCCAGCGCATGGCCAGGCCGGGGCCTTGTTGCCCGGTGCCGCCCAGGACGGCGATTTTTAGTAGCATGTCAGCCATTAATGTGTACCCCTCACAGTACTTGATATCGTTCCCAGGCGGCGGCCGCCAGCTCGCGGCTGCGCGCGGTTATTTCGGCCTCGTCCAGGAACAGCAGCTTGCGGTCGCGCAGCAGCGTCTTGCCAGCGCAGACCGTCGTCGTCACCATACTGGCTTCGAACCCGAACAGGATATGCCACGGCAGGTTACCCCCTGTGAGGGGCGTCGTGGGATGATAATCGACCAGGATTACGTCAGCGTATGCACCCGGCGCGAGCACGCCCAACGCGGCGGCCGGAAAGAACACCTGCGCGAGGGCCGCATTATTCTGCATCGCCATCTCGGCGATGGTATCGCCCCCGGCGCGGCGTGGATCACGGTGCCACACTTTGTGCAACAGATAGGCCGTCTTCCATTCAGCCCACATGTTGTTGGAAAATCCGTCGTTGCCCAGCGCCACTGGAACGCCCGCCCGCAGCAGCCCTTCGACCTCGGCCGCGCCGACGCCATTGTTCATATTCGAGCGTGGCTGGTGCGTCACCCAGGTTGCGGTGTCGCGCAGCAGCGTGGCTTCGGCTTGATCGATGTGGACGCAATGGGCCGCGATTGACCGCGGGCCGAGTATACCAAAGCGTTCCAGCCGGTCGACGACGCGGTAGCCAGACTTGCTCAGGCTGTCGTATTCGTCGGCTTCGTGCTCGGCCACATGAATGTGGAATCCGGCGCCATCCGGCGCAGCCGCCCGAGCGGCCTCCAGGGTCGCATCCGAGAGGGAGAGCGACGCGTGCAAGCCAAACGTTCCCGCAATCCTGTCGCCAAAGTCTCCCGCCCGCGTGCGGTTGATGAAGCGCACGTTCTCATCGATGCCGGCCCGGGCATTGTCAGGACCGGCGCGGTCGCTCACCTCGTAGCACAGGACGGCGCGCAATCCTGCTTGCTGCACAGCGTCCGCTATGACATCAAGTGAGCCTTCAAGCGCGTCGGGGCTGGCGTGGTGATCGATCAACGTCGTCGTGCCGTGCTTCACCGCATCAACGAGGCTGACAAGTGCGGAGAAGCGCACGTCTTCCATGGTGAGTGCTCTGTCCAGCTTCCACCACAATCGCTCCAGGATATCGGGAAAATCCTTCGGCGGGTCGCCGGGGATGGTCATCCCACGCGCGAATGCGCTGTAAAAGTGGGTGTGCGCACAGATGTTGCCGGGCATGGCAAGTTGTCCGCGCGCGTCGATGCGGTCGGCATCCGGATAGCGCGCCTCGAGTTCCGCAGCCGGCCCTACAGCGGCAATGCGGTCGCCGTCGATATAGAGCGCGCCGCCCGTGATGATTTCGCCGGCCGGGTTCCATGTGACGAGCGTTGCGTTGGTGATGAGCATTCGAGATATCTCCTGCCTGTACGGGGTGCAACGACATGCGCACGGGATAGATTACTGAAGCCCTCCATGGTCTAAAAGACCCGGAGGGCTTGACTCGGCTTCCAAAGATTTCTGTGTGCTCGTTGCTGCGATTTTAGCATAGCTGCGCCGTGTATTTCACCTGGAAAGGTTCATCCTCAAACGCCGGGTTGAAAGAGTGTTTCCCCGAAAACACCGGACATTCTCTAGCGATTCGCGCGATAACGTGCTGCAAATTGGGCCGTCAAGTCGAGATAGAAGTCGCCATAAGCCACACTCGGTTCTATCGCCGATCCTTCCACCCACTCATTAAACGAGTTGACGATCAAGATGTCGGCGCGCGTGGCCATCGCAGAATTGAACGTACGCTCGTAGTACGCACCGCCTTCGCGGTCGCGCGCGAACGTTTCGACGCCCACACGGTTGTCCACACAGCTGGCGCTTGTGGAGGCCACGTCATTCCAGCCCGGCTGCATCGTGGCTGCGAAGTATTTCTGTCGGCCGCTGGCCTGCTCAGCCGCGCGCACCCAACCCACCCAGCGCTCGGCGCTCTGGTACGCATACGGGCAACAAGCGTGATCAACTTTGTACACGTACAACCCGTCGAACACGTCCAGAAACACCGGGTCCAGTCCCTCCGCCATCCAGATGGCGTTGTAATTCGGATCGGCGGCGGCCCGGATTTCGCCCCAGGCGGCCTCGGGCGTAAGTCCGCCGGAGGTGTCTACACGCGGCATGCCTGCGAAAAAGATCACCGGACGGCCGCCGAGCTTGAGGTAGCCGGGATGCCCGCCATAGGTATCAATGATGTAGCTCAGGTTGGCGGCAACCGTGCTGCGCGGCGCGCCTGTAAACGAGTGGTTGAGAAACGTGGCAGCCGCTAAGAAATCACCGCCCCCCTGCGCCAACACGGCCGCGAGCACAGCGTCAGTACGGTCGCCCGGGCTGATCCAGTGCACGTTGAAGCCGTCGAGACCAGCGCGCCGACCCTCCGCGATATGCCGGGCGATTGTGGCCCCATCTTCCGAGAGATACGGCCCAGCCGCCGGTGTATCGGCTGTGCAGCCCTGTGACCAGCTGCCGGTGTCGTACCACGGCATGTAATTTGCCATCACAACTGGCGGGAAATACACATGGCCGGACCCCACGGCAGCGTTGACGGACTGCGTCACTTTGGCGACCGGCGCGGTGGCCGGAGCCGCCGTGGCAGGAACTGCGGACGGTTGGGCAGTAGTCGGCGTGGTGATAGGAGTTGCACTGGGTACGACCACGCTCGGAGAGGGTTCTAACGTCGGCGTGGGTGGCGGAGCCGTTTCAGTCGGAAGCGCCGTCGCCGTTATGATGGTCAGTCCGGGCGGCGCAAGTTCGGTCGGAGTCGGGGCCGGCGTGCCCGGTGCGAGACACGCGCTCAACGCCAGAGCGAGCAGCGCGAAGATGAGATTACGGAAGTGAGTCAGGGCGGCGATGCCCAGGATTCTACATCATCGTCATAGTGCATTCCCATCACGGAGCCACGGAGCATGCACGCAAGATGTGTCACCGAAGACCTCGGAAGTCTCAGCCGATGCGTGTCAATCCATGTTCGCCCTGCGACCGCCGTTCGGGCCGTGCGAGAACAGAACGCGTCGTTCGCCGTCCCGGGTCTCCACATGGACGGGGCGGCCCCAGATGGTGAAGACGTTTTTCAAGGTCGCCTCGGCGAAAGGAATGTCGAGTTCGACGCCTTCATGCTGGTGCACGAGATACAGCTCGCCGCGATTCTTGTAATTGGCGTCTTCCACCTCGATGATAGGCTGGCCGAAATTGGTCAATTGGAAGAGGAGTCGCCGCTTGACTTCGGCGAATTCACGGGTGGATATCCGGTACTCTTCGGCGTATTCGTCATAGTCAAAGCCGAAAAGGCGCTGCTCGCGCGCAAAGTCCTCGGTGAGGAACTCATCGACGAATCCGATGTCGTTGTAAATGCGGCGCACCTCGAACACTTTGGCGCGCCCGCGCCCGAGCGCCCGGTCCCACCGGCGACGCTCGCGCTCATCGTCACAGGCTTCGTAGTCGGGTCCGAATGCGCCTCGGTTCCAGCGATCTTCGATGTCGCGGAAGAGTTCCAATCCCAGCTTGTACGGGTTTAGTCGCGCCGGATGCGTTGCCATCGTGCCGGCGTGGTGATCGGCGTAATCGATCAGTTCATCCGGTTGCAGCGCATACGCCGGCATGATGCTGCTGTGCGCGTACGAGGCCCACCCTTCGTTGATGATCTTGGTCTGGCGCACCGGGGCAAAGTAATAGGCCTCTTCGCGTACGATGTCGAGCAAGTCGCGCTGCCAGTTCTCCAGCGGCGCATGTTCCAGCAGGAACAACAGCACATCCCGCTCCGGCTCAGCAGGAATTTTCTTGCGCTGCTTCCTGGCCGCCTCGCCGCGCTGACGCTGCATATCAGCGAGATACTCAGGCGGATTGATGTACGAGTCCATGTACGGCTTGGCTTTGAATTTGGCGATGATTTCCGGTTCGGCGTCTTCCGCCGGCTCGGGCGCGTGCCGCTCGATGCCGACCGCATGTACGTCGATCAGGTTTTCGATCGTCAGACAAGCGTCGAGGAATCGCTCCACCTCGTCCAGTCCGTGCCGGTTAATATGGCGGCGCACCCGCGCGGCGTGGTTGGCCATCTCGTCCAACATCCTGCGATTGGTGTGCGCGAACCAGAGATTGTTCTTGAAGAAATCGGCGTGGCCGCAGACATGCGCCATCACCAGCTTCTGGTCTACGGTCTGGTTGCTCGCCAGTAAGTATGCAACGCACGGGTCCGTGTTGAGGACCATTTCGTAGATGCGGTGCAGCCCGTATGCGTACGACTTCGACAGACGCTCGTACTCCATGCCGAAGCGCCAGTGCGGATAGCGCGTCGGGAAGCCGCCGTACGCCGCGACCTGATTGAGCATGCGGTAATCGAGCAGCTCGTAGTTGACGTCGAAGAAATCGAGGCCGAATTCGCGCGCGTAGCCTTCGATTTGAGATTGGATTGCGCGCAGTTCAGAGGTCAGGTCTGCCACAGACATGTGCGTGCGGCCGGCGTCAGTAGCCCTTGCCGAGGAATGACTTGATCGCGGCGTAGATGTCTGCGTCGCCTTCGATCCGCGCAGTGGTCAATTTGTCATCGGGCACGTCCGCCAGCGCGTCGATGAACTGCCGGCCGGACATGCCATAGACCTGACCGTAGCAAAACAGGTTCATCGCAGGGAGCAGCGCCGTCTCCAAGAGTTCTATACAGCGCCGGTCGTCCTGCGCGCCGAAATTCTCGCCGTCCGAAAAATGAAAGCCGTACACGTTCCAGTCCTGCGGGTCGAAATCACGGCGGATCATGTTGTGACATAATTCATAGGCCGAGGAGATGCGCGTGCCGCCGCTTTCACGCAGATGGTAGAACGTGTGCACATCCACTTCGTGTGCAGCCGCGTCGTGAACGATGTAGCGCGTTTCGATGTTTTTGTAGTGCGCGCGCAGCCACGTATCGATCCAGAACGCCGTCAATCGCACCAGCTCTTTCTTGCGTTGCGTCATGCTGCCCGAGACATCCATCATATAGATCACGACAGCATTGTTGTCCGGCCGGGGCACAATCTTCCACGAGCGATAACGCTTGTCGTCCCGGATCGGGACAATCACCGGGTTGTCCGGATCGTACGTCCCGGAGGAAAGCTGTCGTTTCAGGGCTTCGCGATACGTGCGCTTGAAATAGCGCAGGCTCTCTGGACCGACGCGGCGCATGCCAGTGAAGCGCGTGACATCGCCTTCCACGTGCCGGTGCGATTTCGGTTGGATGCGCGGCAGTTCCAATTCCTCGCCCAGGATTTCGGCCAGTTCGGCCAGCGACAGTTCGACCTCCAGGATGTGCACGCCCGGCTGATCACCGGCTTGGTCGCCGCCTTCGCGGGGCTGGCCGCGCCCGATGGCCTGGCCGAGTTCGCCCTCACCCTGCCCGACACCGCTGCCGCCGTCGCCGAACCGGAAGTGGGGCAGTTCGATCTCCGGCAGCGGGATGCTCACAATGTCCTTGCCGCGCCGTCCGAGCAACTCAGAATTGGACATGAATTTGCGCAGGTTGCGCCGCACCTGCCCGCGCACAATGCGCCGGAACCGGCGCGTGTCCTGCTCGATGTTGAGCAGCGAAACGTCTAGAAAACCTGTCATGCCGGCGCCTTATTCGTCGCCCACGTCGCCGCGCGCGAAGATGCTCGCCACATAGCTCAGCACGTCGGTCGCGCACACGTCGCAGTAGCCCATCGAACGAATCATGCGGGTCTTGACGATCTCGATCTTTTCCTGTGTGTCAGCGTCCACGACATTCGAGACGAGGCTGGTGAGTTTGATCGAGTCTTTCTGATCTTCGAACAATTTGAGTTCCAGCGCCCGGCGTAGGCGGTCGTTGGAATCCCAGGCAAAATTCTTACCGTCCAGCGCGAGGGCGCCAATGTAATTCATAATCTCGCGCCGGAAGTCGTCTTTGCGACTCTCGGGGATTTCAATCTTCTCTTCGATTGCGCGCATCAAGCGCTCATCCGGCGGCTCGTCTTGTCCGGTGTACAGGTTGCGAACTTTCTGCTTCTGGGTGTACGCCTTCAGATTGTCGATGTAATTGGCGCACAGGCGTTTGATGGCGTCTTCGTCCGCTGTAATGGCGCGCTGCACTTCGTTCTTTACGAGTTCATCGTATTCGCCGCGTGCGACTCCCAGCAGTTCGCGATAGCGTTTGCGCTCGTCGTCGTTGGTGATAAGCGAGTGGTGTTGCAATCCGGTTTCAAGCTCACGCATGAGCATGAAGGGGTTGACACACGAGCGGCTCTGGTCGCTGACGAGCGCGTTCGAGAGTTTGTCCTGGATGTAACGCGGCGAAATCCCGACCATGCCCTCGTGCTTGGCCTCCGCCTGCAGTTCGAGCACGCTGTCTTCGGTAAAGCCCGGCAGCGCGCGGCCGTCGTACAGCTTCAGTTTTTGGAGTAACGTCAGGCCAGCGCGTTTGGGTTCCTCCAGTCGGGTCAGCACCGCCCACAACGCCGCAATTTCAAGCGTGTGTGGGGCGATGTGCGTGCCAACCACGCGCCGCTCGTTGAAGTCGCGCTTGTAAATCCGGATCTCGTCGCTGTAGCGCGTCACGTAGGGCACATCGATCTTGATCGTCCGGTCGCGCAGCGCCTCCATGTAGTCGTTATTGAGCAGTCGGCGGTATTCGGCTTCGTTGGTGTGGCCGAGGATGACTTCGTCAATGTCAGTGTGGGCGAATTTTTTAGGTTTAATCTTGTGTTCCTGCGAGGCTGTGAGCAGGTCGTACAGAAACGCGACGTCCAGTTTCAAGATTTCAATGAACTCCACCAGCCCACGGTTGGCGATATTCAACTCGCCGTCGAAGTTAAACGCGCGCGGGTCCGAGTCCGAGCCATACTCCGCGATCTTGCGGTAATTGATGTCGCCCGTAAGTTCGGTCGAGTCCTGGTTCTTCTCATCTTTGGGCTGGAAGGTACCGATGCCCACGCGGTCCTTCTCAGATAGCAACAAGCGTTTTACACGCACGTGCCGCACGACGTCGAGCCAGTTTCCGCCGGACTGCGCCAGCAAGTCGTTGTACACAAAGCGGCAGGCCGGACACAAGTCGCCTTGGACTGCGACCCGCGCCTCGGATTCCTCGCCGAGACCCAGTTCGGCTAACACCGCCCCGCGCAGATGTTCCGGGATGAGGTGCAATGGCTCCTCGTGCATCGGGCAATCCATGCGCTCGCTGTCCGGCGGCTCCCAGATGAATGTATACAGACGACCCTCGTCGCTGCGCGTATACGCTTCCAATCCCTTCTTCATCAGGCGGATAATCGTGCTCTTGGCGGTACCGACCGGACCGTGCAGGAGGATGACGCGCCGCTCGGTGCCGTAGCGGCGCGCGCCGGCGTGGATCACACGCATCATGTCCATGAGCGGTCGATCAAGCCCAAACACGGCGTCGGTCCCATTGTCGAACGGGTCATCGAAGAAGTTATAGTGGATTAATGTCTCACGGTTGCGGGGGTACTCTTCAGACCCGTGGGACACGATCATGTCGTATAGACGCTCGAACGCGCTACGTGTGATGCGCGGGTCGTCACACACTATGGCGAGATAATCCTCGAAGCTACCCTCCCAGTGCAGATCGCGGTAGGTCTCCTCGTCTTGCAGGGTACTGATAGTCGAAAGGATACTGGTTGCGCTCATGGGGTTCTCCTCCCTCCGCCGGATCCGTTCGC
>JBHHUI010000042.1:0-10439 GCA_046753805.1 Anaerolineales bacterium | reverse complement strand
AGCGGGGCCTTCGGGGGGATTTGGGGATTGGTTTTCTGGTTAGCACGCTGGGCGCGCATTCCCCTAATCCCCCAATCCCCGCCACTCTCCAGCCGACCGAGGCTAAGTAGTTACTGCAGAATAATTCGTGATGAACAATCGATTCAGGCTGTTCTTTATCGCAGCGATCGCACTGGCAACCATCCCGACCCTGGCTCTGACGCGGGTATTCGAGGCCCCTGAGCTACGCACGATCGACATCGCGTTTCAGTTACGCGGGCCGCGCCCGGCGCCGGACGAGATCGTCATCGTCGCAATCGACGACGAATCGTTCCAACAGACCGGCTTGCAATGGCCGTGGCCGAGGAGTTATCTGGCCGAGATAATCCGTGGTATCAGCGCGGGCGATCCAGCCGTCATCGTCGTCGATGTGTTCTTCTTTGAGCCCGGCAGCGATGAAGGCGGCGACGCACAACTGGCCGCCGCCATTGCCGAGGCCGGCAACGTCTTGCTGGCGAACCAGATGCTTTTCGTCGAGCAGCGCGCCGGCAACACGGTGTTCCAACTGGAGCAGCTCGAAACGCCCATCCCCGAACTGACGGCTGCGGCGCATCAACTGGGGCTGGCGAATTTTTCATTCGACGCCGACGGCGTCGTACGGCGCGGCGTCTTCAGCCTGACGCGCCGGGTCACCCCGGCGCCGCTCTTCCACTGGGCTGTCATTGCGGCGGCCGAATACTTGGGCGCGCCGCTGCCGGAGTCTTATGCAGCCGATCATGCGACCCTGGGCGCGCGTGACGTGCCGCTTTCCAGCGGCACAATCGAGATTAATTATGTGGGTGGGCCGGGAACCTACCAGCGTGTGCCGGCGTACCAGATTCCCAACGGGGATCGTGAACCGAGCATTTTCAAAGGCAAAATCGTTCTACTCGGGGCAACCAGCGTTTCACTCCACGACGTCTACCCGACGCCGTTCTCAACCACGGTACACATGCCGGGCGTCGAGATCATGGCAAATGCCATCCAGACGCTCATCGACGGCGACTTCATCGTGCGCTGGTCGCGGGTCGCAGCCGCTGGCATTGCGCTCTTGCTGGCGCTGGTCGCCTACGGACTGAGCCGGGCCGATCGGCTGTTCGTAGGCCTGGGCGTCGTCCTCGGCGTCATGGCAGCCTACGTCGTCGCGTGGATTGCGGCCTTCGTCAGCCTGAACCTGGAGATCCCCCTCACAGCGCCGCTCGTAGCAGTGGCCGTTGGGTTTGCCGTCCCCTCGGTCGACCGGGCGATAACCGAGGAATTGGAACGCCGCAAGATACGAGATGCCTTTAGCCACTATGTCTCGGCGGAACTCGTCGAACAGCTCTCGCGCGATCCGAGCAAACTCGTGCTGGGCGGTGAGCGCCGCGAAATGACATTTCTGTTCACGGATATCCGAGGCTTCACGACGATCTCTGAACGGCTCGATCCAGCCGAGTTGACGCACCTGCTGAACCGGTTCCTTACGCCGATGACCGAGCTGATCATGCAACACCGAGGCACGATCGATAAGTACATGGGCGACGCGATCATGGCTTTCTGGAACGCGCCCATCGACGACCCGGACCACGCCCGGCACGCCTGCTCCACGGCGCTCGACATGCGCGTGGAGTTGGTCGATCTCAACAACCAACTGCTCGTGGACGCGCGCGCCGCGGGACGGGCGCATGCGCCCATTCGGATCGGCGTCGGCGTCAACACGGGCTGGTGCTCGGTGGGAAACTTCGGCTCCGACCAACGCTTCGACTATTCCGTCATCGGCGACGACGTCAACCTGGCTTCGCGCCTGGAAGGCCAGTCCAAGACTTACGGCGTCGATATTGTCATCGGCGAAAGCACGCAGGAGTACGTGCCCGATTTCGCCGCGCTGGAATTGGACCTCATCCAGGTCAAAGGCAAGACGCAACCGGTGCGGGTGTACGCGCTCGAGGGCGATGAAGTGTTGAAGTCGCGGCCCGAATTCCAGACGTTGGAGAAAGCCCACGCCAAAATGCTGGCGACTTACCGCGCGCAGGATTGGACGCGCACACGCGAATTGCTGGAGGCGTGCCGCGCCGCCAATGTCCTCGGGCTTGATTTGTCTGCCCTTTACGAACTGTATCGCAGTCGCGTGGATCAGTACGAAGCCAATCCGCCCGGGCCTGATTGGGATGGGGTCTATGTGGCGACTACCAAATGAAGACCGGCGGGATATTTCACTTCTAAAAAGTTCGGTCAGTTCATTGTAGGAGAAGACCCATGAGTCGCAATACCCCCTGCGGGATCGCAATTCCGCAAGTGTTCTCGGGCGGCGTGGATGAGGCAGCTGTGCGCAGGTTCGTCGTTCGCGCCGAGGAACTGGGTTTCGATAGCCTGTGGGTGCAAGAGTCAATTGTAAGTCGGATCGACGTACTGGAGCCCATCGCGTTGCTGTCGTACGTCGCTGCGCTCACCAAACGCGTGCGGCTCGGCGTCGCTGTCATGCTGCTGACGTTGCGCAATCCGGTGCAACTGGCGAAGAGCCTGGCGACGCTCGACCGGCTGAGCAACGGCCGCGTTGACCCCGGCATCGGGATCGGTGGACACGTCCCGGAGGAGATATTCGGCTACTCGCGCGATGGGCGGGTGCGGCGCTTTGAGGAGGCCATCGAGGTCATAAAAGCGCTCTGGACCCAGGAACGAGCCACGGCGTCCGGCCGGTTCTGGAATTTTCAAAACGTCGCTATGGAACCCAAGCCCGTACAGCCTCCCCATCCGCCGCTCTGGTTCGGCGCGCGGCAGCCGCCCGCATTGCGACGTACCGTGAAATACGGCGACGGCTTCATGGGCGCCGGGTCTTCGACGTTCGACGATTTCGTCATGCAGTACAACCTGCTGAGGCAGTATCTGGATGAAGCCGGACGCGATCCGGCCTCGCTCCGGATTTCGAAGCGTGTCTACCTTGCGGTCGATGCGGATCGGGCGCGAGCCGAGGAGCGGCTGCGGGAATGGTTCGGCAGCTATTACAACCGGGCCGAGATGGCGAGCGCGGTTTCAGTGTGGGGCAGCCCGCAGGAATGCGTCGACAAACTGAGCCGCTTCGTCGAAGCGGGCGCACAGCACCTGATGCTCAATCCTGTATTTGACGAGCACGCGCAGCTGGAAGTCCTGGCCGAAGAAGTCGTGCCGCATCTTTAACCTGCGCAGATGTCCACACGAGTCCTCTTCGTCTGTCTTGGCAACATCTGCCGCAGCCCGCTGGCGGAGAACGAATTCCGGCGGCAGGTGCGGGAGGCCGGGCTGGACGGGCAATTCGAGATCGACTCGGCTGGAACTGGAGGCTACCACCACGGCGAGCAGCCCGACCGCCGGATGGCAGCCACGGCCCGACAGCACGGCCTCGAAATGGCGGGGCGCGCGCGCCAGTTCCAGCAGTCCGACTTCGATGACTTCGACTGGATCATAGCGATGGACGCAAGCAACCGCGCCGACATCCTGCGGCTGGCGCGCGGCCCGGCCGACCGGGCGAAGGTGCGCATGCTGCGAGAGTTCGATCCGCAGGCCGCCGGCGATCTGGACGTGCCCGACCCGTACTACGGCGGCGGCGACGGCTTTGAGTACGTATACCAGATCGTCGAACGGTCTGCGCGCACCTTGCTCGCGGAACTAACCTCCGACCAGTTGCGGTGAACCTTCCGGACTCACTGCGCGCGTTCTTTGCGGAGCAAAGCTGGGGTGCAGTTGTGGCGGCGCAGCCCGTCGGCGGCGGCTGCATCAACAATGCAACCCGCATCGAAACCGAACATGGCCCGCTCGCGCTGCTGAAGACAAACCCCACTGCCCCGCCCGACATGTTCGCGCGCGAAGCAGACGGATTGCGCGCGCTGTCGGTAGACGGCGGCCCGCGCGGGCCCGCCGTCTACGCGGTCGCCCCGGACTGGATACTACTTGAATTTATCGAGTCGGCGCCGCGCCGGCCCAACCACGCCGAGACGCTGGGCGTGCAACTCGCCGCACTGCACAGCGTCACAAACAACCGTTTCGGCTTTGAGCACGACAACTACATCGGCAGCACGCCGCAGCCCAATGGCTGGATGGAAGACGGGCATGCTTTCTTTGCCCGGCGGCGGCTGCGCTTTCAGGGCCGACTGGCGTTGGAGCGCGGGCTCCTGTCGCAGTCTGACCATGCTGCTCTTGGAAAACTGATCGGAAAGCTACCGGAACTGGTTCCCGCGCAGCCCGCCAGCCTGATCCACGGCGACCTGTGGGGCGGCAACATCATGGTCGGCCCAGACGGTGAACCCGTGTTAATCGATCCGGCCGTGCATTACGGCTGGGCGGAAGCGGAGCTTGCGATGACGGCGCTTTTCGGGCGGCTGCCGGCGGCAGCTTATCGCGCCTATGCGGAGGCACGTCCGCTAGCGCCGGGCTACGAAGACCGCTTCGACCTCTACAACCTGTACCACCTGCTTAACCACCTGAATCTGTTCGGGCGCAGCTACCATGGACAGGTGCTGGCAATCTTGCGGCGTTACACATGACCCGCCTTCGCGTCAGAATACCCCGGGTATAATCGTTGCGACCAACACTATGAACGACGCCAACCACGACGAGCTGCGCAAACAGATTCGCGCCGAACTGGAAGCGGAATACGCCGAGCGCGACATTGCCCGGCTGCGCCTGCTCTCGCTCACCGCGCACGAACTGGCTGCCCCGACGACCACGGTCAAGGGCTACGTTCAGATTCTTGATCAGGGCCTGGCGGGCGAATTATCACCCCGCCAGCAGCAGATGATCCAGTCCACGCTGCGCAACGTCGAGCGCATGGAGCGCATGATCAGCGACCTGCGCGACTTCGCCCGGTTGGAGCGTAAGCAGCTCGACCTGTTCCCGGAATCGTTCGCGATCCACACGGTGGTGTACGAAACGGTCGGCACGTTGATGGAAGACCTGCGCGCGGCCAAGGTGGACCTGCACATGGCGGTGAGCGACGACCTCCCGCGCGTTTACGCCGACCGCACGCGCGCCGCACAGATCGTGACCAACCTGCTCAGCAATGCCGTCAAATACACTCGGGAAGCAGGGCACATCACAGTCGCAGCCGAGGCCGACAACGGCTTCGTGCGCCTGTCCGTGTCCGACACCGGCGTGGGGATCGACCCGGCTGAGCAAGAAAAGCTCTTCGAGCCGTTCTTCCGCTCAGAAGACCCGTTCGTGCGCGCCCGGCAGGGTACCGGACTCGGGCTTGTTATCGTGCGCATGCTCGTCGAACAGCAGGGCGGCGCGATATCGTTCGAAAGCACCCCCGGCGAGGGAAGCACGTTCGCCTTCACGCTGCCAGTGTCCGGTACCGGGTGAACAGTCAGTTCATTGCTCGCCGGGCACTGGACACTGATCACGCCTCCCGCAGCCGAATTTCCAGCCCACTGTGCCGCTGCGCGACCTTGTTGTTGCGCACGGCCATTGCCAGCGCCTTGTTCGTCCCCACCAGCACGCATAACTCCCGCGCCCGCGTGACCGCCGTATAGAGCAGGTTGCGTTGCAGCATCATGTAGTGCTGCGTCAGCACCGGCATCACCACCGCACGGTATTCCGAGCCTTGCGCCTTGTGCGTGGAAATAGCGAAAGCGTGCGTCAACTCGTCGGTTTCCGTCCAGTCATACGCGACGGCCCGACCGGGTTTGCCGCCCACCGCGTCAAATTCGACCTCCAGCCGGGCGTTGTCCAGATCGATGGAACGCACCCGGCCAATGTCGCCGTTGAACACATCTTTGTCATAGTTGTTGCGCACCTGCATCACTTTGTCGCCGACACGGAAGAGCGCGCCGCCGATGCGCCGCTCCGGCTTGCCCGCGCCCGGTGGGTTGAGCGCCTCCTGCAGACGCTTGTTCAGATTGGCAACGCCGGCGGCTCCGCGATACATCGGCGCCATGACTTGAATATCATTCACGGCGTCGAACCCAAATCGGTCCGGTACGCGGTTCTGCACAATGTCCACCACCCAATCGGCGGCCTTCTCCGGGTCTTCCACACGGAACATGAAGAAATCGCGCGCGTCCTTGGGCGTCAGCGGCAGCTCGCCCCGGTTGATGCGGTGCGCGTTGGTGATGATGAGCGAATCCTGCGCCTGCCGGAAAATGACCTCCAACCGCGTCACGGCCGCCACGCCCGAGCGGATAATGTCGCCCAGCACATCGCCCGCGCCCACAGACGGCAACTGGTCGATGTCGCCGACCAGCAGCAGATGAGAATCATCCGGCAGCGCCTTCAACAGGTGGTTCATCAACAGTAGGTCGATCATGCTCGCTTCGTCCACCACGAGCATGTCTACCTCGAGTGGGTTATTTTCGTTGTGTTTGAACCCCTCGGCGGGCTGGTACCCGAGCATGCGGTGAATGGTGCGGGCCTCTTTACCGGTCGCTTCGGCCAGCCGCTTCGCCGCCCGGCCGGTGGGCGATGCCAGCGCGAATGTGTGATTGCTGGCTTCCAGTGCGCGGATGAGCGTACGCAGACAGGTCGTCTTGCCCGTGCCGGGCCCCCCCGTAATGACCGAGACTTTGTGTGTCAGCGCCTTGCCGAGCGCGTCCTGCTGCGCGGAGGAGAGCTGCACGCCGGCCTGCGCCCAGGCCAGCAGCCAGTCGAGCGGGCGGGCGGGCATGTCGGACAGGCGCGAGGCGCGCGTCGCCGCCATGCGCCGCAGCCGGTTCGAGACCCCCAGCTCACCGTAGTAGAACGGCGTCAGGTAGACGGCTTGCTCTTCGCGCGCTTCACGCGCATCGCCGTTACCGGGAAACAGGTACTGCAGCGTCTCGCGCTTCACGCGCTCGTCCGCGTGCAGACGTTCGATGGCGGGCGCGATGTCTTCCATCTTTACGCCGAGCAGATCCGCCGTCTTCCTTGCCAGCGGTTCTACAGGCATGTAAACGTGCCCGTCGTCGATCGCTTCATTAAGCGCGTGCGTTACCCCGGCCTCGATGCGCGTGGGCGCGTCCGGCGGCAGCCCCAGATTCTGCGCGATCTTGTCAGCAGTCTTGAAACCGATGCCCCAAATGTCGCGCGCCAGTCGGTACGGGTCGGAAGAGACAACGGCCTCCGACTCGTCGCCGTATTGCTTGAAAATCTTCACCGCCAGGCTGGTGCTAACGCCATGGCCCTGCAAAAAGATCATCACATTCTTGATGGCGCGCTGTTCGGCCCACGCAGTCGTGATCATCTTGACGCGTTTCTTGCCGATGTCGAGCACCTCCAGCAGGCGCTGCGGCTCCTCCTCAATCACGCGCAATGTGTCTTCGCCGAACTTCTTTACGATACGTTCGGCCATCTTCGGGCCAATGCCCTTCACCAGACCAGAACCGAGGTAGCGCCGAATGCCCTCTACGCTGGAGGGCAGCACCTGTTCGACCGAGTCGGCCTTGAATTGCAGTCCGTGTTTGGGATGGTTGGCCCACGCCCCGCCGACCCGCAAGCTCTCGCCGGGGTTGACCTTCGGCAGGTTGCCGACGACCGTTAGCAGCCCTTCGCGGTTGGCGCCCCGAACCGCACGCGCGCGCGCCGGTCGCAGCCGCAGCACGGTGTAGCCGGTCTCCTCGCTATGAAAAGTGATGCGCTCAACCACGCCTTCGACGGTATCCACGCCGTCCATGATAGCAGTTGTCAGTCGGCAGTCTATCTACTGCTACCACCACTGCTCACTGGATACTGTTCACTGATCGCGCGGCGATACTTCGGGTCCACGAAAAACTCATGGATCTGGCCGCTGAACTCGTGTTGCAGTTGCTGGAAGTGATACTGGATCGAATCCGACATATTGTCGTGAAACGAGGGCAGCCGCCCCGACTGCACGCCGCGCCGCGCGATCTCACGGCATACGGCCTCGGTCACAAGCTCGGCCAGCACTACCTGTCCCTGCGGTGTGTCCGCGCCGATGCCGCCCTCGCCCAGATAAGGAGCAACGGAGGGCGCTGTGACGGCGACGACAATCGTGCCGGTTTCCAGATCGAAGGTGACGCGCTGCTTCGGATCGACGTTCGCGCTGAAATCGATTTTCGTGAAGAACCCGCCGGCGCTCTCTTCTTTGCGCGCGGGCCGCGAGACCACCTTTATCAGCGCTTCGGCGCTGAGGCCGTTCCACTGCGCTGTGACAACGCCTTCCGCCCCAACCTGGCGCGCCTCGATTCGCACAAGCGCTTCGGCGATGTCTGGATAGTCCGCGCGGGGCAGCAGCGCCGCTGCCGGCGCGGTCAACCGCACCTCCGGGTTGTCGGATGAGACCAGGATCGCATCCGGCGCGCGCCCGCGTTTCGGCAGACGCGCCCGAACCGTCAGCGTGGCGGTCCTGCCCGTCTGCACATTCGCGAATTCTTTGACGAATCCGAAACCCTTGAACGGCACACTGGGCCGAGTCGGTTTCGAACGGCGGCTGCTCGACTTTGCCACGAGGACCTGTTTTGCCATGCTGTTGAGCCGGCGCAGCGCCGTGTTGAAGCGCTTGCGGAGACGCTTGTCCAACACCAATTCCGTGTGCGATTGCACATAGCGCCGTTCGGCCAGGATGAGTGGCTCCAGCTTGGCTTCAATCTCCAGCCGCAGCGCTCGCATAAACGGATGGTTCCAGTTTACGCCGTCGCGGGTCGCACTCAGAATCGGCTCGGTGACCTCCTGCTGCAGCAGGTCGTGCAAGTAATCGCACACGATTGCGCCATAGATACGGTTGGCAAATTCGTTGTGCGCGAATTTCAACATGGTGAGCGTCAACACGACGCCCTTGCTCACGACGAGCAGGCCGCCATCAGCATAATCGCCCTGCTCCGCCGGTCGGGAAAGCGGTTCGTCCGAGCGATACACCTCCAGGTGCACCTGCGCCGGCGACTCGGGAATATCGACCCATTCATCATAAATCTGGATGCCCTTCGGGGCGCGGTAACTCAGTTCGTACTCTTCCCGGATGCGGCCGCGACTGTCCAGTTCGCGCAGCAGCAACCGGCGGTTGGCGTTCGCCATGATGCGGCGCAGTTCAAAGTGCTGTTGCAGTTTGAAGCGCACGCTGTCAATTTGCGGCACGGGCACGTCCGGCCGGGAGAGGACGAGTTCGATGACAGTACCATTGCCGACCGGGATTTCATACTTCTTGCGCAGGGCCAGATTAGCGTACACGGGCGCGTCCGATGGCTCGTAGAGCGGCGTGCCGTCGCGGATGAAAAGGCGGCTATGGTAATAATAGCCATTGTGAATGGCGTGGATGTGGCCGTTTCCAATGCCGTAAAAAGCATCTTTCAGGCCCCGGCCCCAAAGCCCGCGCACCGAACGACCTTCGATGAACCCGCTGGTGGGCGCGCCATAAGTACCCACCATTTCATCCATCTTCTCGCCGCTCATCCCCTCGGCGCGGTCGCGCACGCGGAAGAGCGAATTCTTGCGCTTGCGCTGTACGTCGATGATGATCTCGCCCTGCACCGGCAGCCCGGCATTCTCCAGCCGCTGGTAGCTGTCGTCGCTATTGGTCACGATCTCGACGAGCGCGCGGATGATGTCTTTGCGGATGGCCTGATCGGCCTGTTGCAATGCGAACCGGTCGTGATATTCGAGCTTGCGCGCCGGTTTTTTCGCCATCAGATTACTCAGGGTCCCGCCGTTTCACGACATAATGCCCAGACATATTGCGGTCTTGGCCAGTTCGATTCTAACTTTACTCGAAAAAATACGCCAACGGAGCGGATTCGGGACGGGTCCGTAGCAATGTCCGTTCTGGCAGGGATGGCACAGTAACGGGCACGTTGCAGTGATTTAATGCAAGAGTGCAAGGACAAAAAAGCGTTGCCTCCCCACGCCCCTGCGACTTTACGCTATGTTCTGGCCCCGCATGTGGTTTGTCTCATCTGTGGCGCATACTTGGGATTGGCCCAATAACCGGCCGGACAGGTTTCAGCGTGTAAAATGGCGTCCGAACGAACTCGTCCCGACGAACTCAGCAACAGACTATGGCCAGAAACCAACACCTCGTTATGTGGCGCAACCTGTCCGCGCCGGGCGCTGAGTATTGCATGCTACAACGCCCGTCGGGCAGTTGGGAATTGACTGGCACGATTATCACCCTGGCGGGGGGCGAGCCGGTCACAGTCGCGTACACCGTTTCGGTCAACAACCTCTGGCAAACGCAGGCGGTGCTCGTCATCTTAACCAAAGGCAACCTCAGCATGAGCAAGGTCTGGATGGTGGAAGCCGAGCAGCAGCGCTGGTACGTGGCGGGCGATGAAGTGCGCAAGTTGCGTGGATGCACCGACGCTGACCTGGGCATGACGCCGGCTACAAATACCATTCCGGTGCGGCGGCTGCAGCTCGAACTCGGCGCGAGCGTGGCGGTGGACGGCGTCTGCCTGACCGTGGCGGTCCGGGACGCCGAGGTCCTCGCCTTCGACGCCGTGCCCGAGACGCTTCGTCGCACGACCCTCGGGCGCCGGAAGGCGGGC
>JBHHUI010000041.1:0-10465 GCA_046753805.1 Anaerolineales bacterium | reverse complement strand
GGTGGCTTTCCAAAGCGACTTCGCGCCTTTGCGACTGATCTTGCCGATTGAACGACCGTCCGCCGACATAATCGCATAGTTAGCCGAAAAATCGATCACCCGGTCGGCCTTTATTTCATAGAGCATACGTTGTTGCTGCTCGTCCGCGTACACTTTCACCGATTCTTTCAATGCCAGCGCCTTCTGACGCACATATAAAACAAGCTGTCCGGTGGCATCCGTTACCTTCACTTGCGGCGCAATGGCAATGATCTTGAACGACAGTTTGAGGGGGTATTGGTACATCAATGGATCCTTTCATGCAGTAGGGTGGAGATTTACGCGCACGCAGACACGGATTCTACGCTCAAACTTGCGGATATGTGTCGAGAAGTTCGCGCACGAGTTGTAAGTCGCGCGTTGCGCCGAGTTCTTCGAATGTGGCGAGCGCCTGCTCCAGATGCGGCCGCGCCGTCGCCGTCTCCCCGTCGAGCCGCGCAAGTGCGACCCGGGCCCGGGCTGCGACGTACGTCTGTCCCAGCGCCTCCGCGCGCGCCAGCGCCCGTCCCACCGATCTACGAGCGGCCCTGGTCTTTGCAAGCAATTCTTCATAGGCGCCCCGGGCCAGCAGCGCGTCGGCGGCCCCCAGGCGCTCCTGTTTTGTCAGCGTCAGCCAGTCGCGCACGGCGCGCTGCAAGCGCTGCAGCCCGGCCTCCCCCGGCAGGTTGCCCTCTCGCCGCGCTGCCAGCAGGCCGTGGGTCAGCGCGCCCAGCGGCAGCAGAATCGCCCATGGTTCTGCACGCTGGCGGGCGCGCGCGGCAAGGGTCTCTTGCGCCTCCCGGATCGCGCGTCCGTAATCGCCCCGCTGTAGCCAGCAGTACGCCAGCAGGCCGCCGGCTGCAAATCGGCCGGTCGTCTCGCCGCTGGCCACGAAATCTGCGCGAGCCTGGCTGGCCAATTCGATGGCGCGGGAAACCTCGCCGCGCCGCTCGCTGACTCGGGCAAGGATGAAGCGTCCCCACCCCGCCAGATACACGGAGCCTGACTCGTCACCGGCCGCCAGAATTTCGCGCGCATACGCCTCACAGCGCTTCAGGCGACCCCAATTGAAAAAGTTCCGGCTTGTGTTGATGAAGGCCAGCGACCACTCGAATTCCCCACGGTGGTGGGAGAAGTAGTCCAGCGCGCTGTCTAGCTCCCCAAAGGCGGCCTCGTGGTCGCCCTTCAGCGAATGGTAATAGCCCCATATCAGGCGGCCCACGTGCATGCTCGTTTCGTGTGATGTTGCTTCCAGATAGCGGGTGCTGTTCGTCAACAGGTATCGTACAGGCGGGCCGGTCCAGCCGCCCACCAGAAACATGACCGCCAGTTCGATGTTCAGGCGCGCCCGTTCGATACACATGGCCGGCTGGCGCGCGACCAGCGCGAGGAAGCGCATTGAGGTGGCCGTCGTCGCTGCCCGCGCGCCCTGATAGTATTGCAGGTAGCCCAGCCGCAGTAGCCCCCAGAATACCTCCCGCACGATGGGGTCGTCTGCCAGGCTCCTCTTCCGCCGCAACGGCCACAGCAGGACGGCGCCCAGCAAACGCGTCGCCTCGCGCAGGCTCGTCCCCCAGGCGCTGTCGGCGCGCGTATCTGATGAATATCCAAGCCGCGTGAGCGCTTGCTCGATTAGCGCGCGAGCGCCGGCGTAGTCGTGCATGCCGGCGTAGAAGTCTGCCAGGCGGCGTTCCCAGTGTGCGTGTTGAAGCGGCGTGAGCCCCAGCGCCGCATCTTGCACATCTTCGAAATTGTGCAGTGCGTCGGCAATGTAACGCACGCTGTCCAGCGAGAGCTGCCCGGCGTCGCGCTGCCCGGCCGCGCGCTCCAGGTATTGCTTCGCGCGGCGAAGGTCGCCCGCGCTGCTGCAGTGATAAGCCAGGGCGGCGCTGTCCGGCTCCACTTCGGGGTCGGCGTCCAGCATCTCCGCGACGCGCGCGTGCAGTTGCCGACGGCGGGAGGGCAGCATGCTCTGATAGGCCACCTCGCGCACAGCGACATTCTGGAAAACGAAGGTGGGCGCGCCAGATGTGTCCATTGATTTGTGAGCCAGTTCGAGCGATTCAAACTCGTCGAGGTGCTGCCGCAGATCATCCACCGCTGCCAATTGTCGCAGTAAATCGAGCGGGAACTTGTGCCCGATGATGGCCGCCGACTGCAGCACAACTCTGGTTTCGTCCGGTAGGCGGTCGATGCGGGCTGCGGCAATGCTCTTGATGCTTTCGGGTACAAGCGCGCTGCGATGAGTTGCCAAAGCGCCGGTCGCATCCGAACCGCTCGTTCCCAACCACCCAGAGTCGAGCAGGGTTTTCACTGAGTCTTCAATGAATAGCGGATTGCCCTCGGCCCGGTCGAGAATCTGGTTCTTGAGGGCTGTGGGTACAAAGCGCTCGCCGAGCAGCGCGTTAAGCAATTGCCGCGCATCTTCTGGGAGAAGATCGCGCAATGTGATCTCGGTCAAGTCCTGCGGGAAGGCCTGGGCCAGATAGCGGTGCAGCCCATGATGCTCGCCCTCTGGGCCGGTGCGAAAGATGCCGAAGAAAAGCACGGGCGCTTTGCGCACGATGGGCAGGATGTACTGGGTCAGTTGCAGCGAGCTGAGGTCTGCCCAGTGCATGTCATCGATGACCAGCACCAGCGGCTGCTGCTCGGCCACGGCGGTGAACAGCGCCCGCAGCCCTTTGAACAGCGGCCCGCCGATGACGGTGGTGGCAGACTGCGTGTACTGCCGCTGGGCGCGCGCGACGCTGTCTTGTGTGGCAAAGGTTACAAAATGCGGCAGATATTTTTCGGCCTCGGTCGGGATGTATTGTTCCAGCGTCGCGCGCACTGCAGCCTCGATCTCCTCTTGCGGCTGTCCGGCGCGCGTGCCGATAAAGGCGTGCACAATTTCGAGCCAGGGCGCGTACACGATGTCGCCGGTGAACGAAAGGCAACGCCCCTCCAGCCAGAGCGTCTCGGGCGCGATCAGCGTGCGCCGCACTTCCTCGATCAGCCGCGATTTGCCCACCCCCGGCATACCCACGACCGTCACGATGCGCCCGCGCCCCTCGCGCCACTCGTCCGCCCACCACTCGAGCGTGAGCATTTCGGCTTCGCGCCCAATGAGCGGCTGCTCGATGCCCTCCAGCCCCCGCCGCCGCGCTGCGGCCTTGGGTGCGGTCACCTTGTACAACTCCACCGGCGCATCCGCGCCCTTGAACTCGAACAGTCCTAGCGATTCGCTCTCGAAGACGCCGCTCACTAGCCGATATGTTTCGGGCGTGATGACGACCGTGCCGGGCTTTGCATTCGACTGCGCCCGGGCGGCGATGTTTACCGTGTCGCCCACGGCAAGATACTCCACATGCGGCGCTGCGCCGACGGCGCTGATCACGACCGGCCCGGTGTTTACAGCCACCCGGACCGAGAGGTCGACGCCCTGGTGCGCAGCCAGTTCGGCGGCATAGCGGCCGATTTCTTTTTGGAGATGGAGTGCGGAGCGCACGGCGCGTTCGGGGTCATCCTCGTGCGCCACCGGCGCGCCAAAATAAGCCAGTAGCCCGTCGCCAAGCAATTGCGCGACGTACCCTTCGTATTTGTAGATCGCGCGCGACATGCGCGTGTGGGCTTCGCGGACGATGTTGAGCCAGACCTCCGGTTCGAGATGCGCTGCGAGTCTGGTCGAACCGACGACATCTGCGAAGAGGGCCGTGATGATACGGCTCTCCCCCGCCGGCTCATCGGTTGCCGCGCGCACTTTGGCGGCAAACGACTCCGGCATCTGCATGCGCAGCGTTTTAAGCGAGGAGGCGGTTGCGTCCTCGTCGGTTTGGGTCAGTCGCTGGCCGCAATTGCCGCAGAAACTAAACCCTTCTGGATTCTCAAAATTGCAGTTGGGGCACTGCATAGGGTTTCGAAGGAGTCGCCTCCGGAGCCGCGTCTGCCCAATCCACTTGCCGCAACCACCCGTGGTCGCGCATGGAGAGTTCCTAAATTAAGATTTGGTCAACCCAACTATTCAGGGAAGCGGCGGTACTTCGTAAGGCGGTAACGAGAACGCGAATGTGCTGCCTTCGCCGACATGCGATTCGACCCAAACCCGCCCAGCGTGCGCCTCTACCACCGACTTGACAATCGCCAGCCCGAGTCCGTGACCCTCGTTCTGGCGAGTTGCCTTCTGTCCCAGTTTGGAAAACTTCTGGAAAAGCTTCGCTTGCATCGCCGGAGGAATACCCGGGCCCGTGTCTTGCACCTCCACCACGACCTGGCCGCCTTGCAGGGCGGCGCGCACGGTTACCTTCCCCTCTTCCGGCGTGAATTTGAGCGCATTTCCGATCAGGTTGGACACGGCTTGACCCAGCCGGACGGGAGCTGCATTGATGTACGGCAGGCCGTCCGCGATGTCCGTTGCGAGTGTGACTCTTTTCTCGGCTGCCAGGCCTTCCATGCCCTGCGCGGCCTCTTTTACAACGCTGCCAATGGTTGTGATCTCCAATTCGGACTCGATGCCCATCTCAATCCGGCCCAGGTCCAGAATGTTGTCGATGAGGCCGCGCATACGGTGGATAGAATCGATGATCTTTTCGACGAAGACTTTCTCGTCGGCGCCCATGTCCGGCAGCTCGGCCAGGAATTTGACGTAGCCGTACATAACCGAGAGCGGCGCTTTCAGATCATGTGCGACATGCGCTACGAATTCGCTTTTGAGATTGTCGAGGTTCCGGAACGTAGTTATATCGTGCATTCCCAATAACTGCCCAACCTCATTCACCTGCACCAGCGAGCAACTGAACACGCGCCCGTCGCCAAGTTCAATTTCCTTCATCGTCTGGCTTGAACCCGAGGCCGCGTCGTAGAACGCCACCAACTCCGGCTCATTGAGCGCCTCCGCGTACGGTTTGCCCAGCACATCTTCGCGCAGCGCGAGCGCCGTTCGCGCGGCCGGATTCGCAAGAATGATGCGGTCGTTGCGGTCCGTAACCAGGATGGCGTCGTGGACGCTGGCAATGAGGGCGCGCAAAGTCGAACGCTCGTTGTTGACGCGGGTGTACAGCGCCGCGTTCTCGACGGCCGAGGCCGCTTGCGCTGCGACAGCCTCCAGAAATGTTAGCTGTTCCGAGTTAAAGCTGTCCGGCTCCGAATGCATCATTGTGACGATGCCGATAACCTGCTCGCGCCGGATCAATGGCACAACCATGGCAGCGCGTGTCACAAGCGTGTCGTCGGGGAATACATGCCAGCGATCATCCTGTTCGGTGTCGCGAATGATGTCGGCTTGCTTATTGCGGTACGCCCAACCTGCAAAGCCTTTGTCCATGAGCCGGGCAACCGCATGTTGTTTGACTTCGGGGGCGAGGTTGCCGCGCGCAAGAATGCTGCGGATCACGCGCCCGGATGAATCTAGCAGGAAAATACTCCCCTTTTGGGCGCCAACGGAGCGCACGGTCAGACTGAGGACTGTGCCCAGCACCTCGTCAAGCTCAAGCGTCGTCGCAAATTGACGGCTGACTTCAATGAGCAGTTCAGCCCACTGGAGCGACAGAGTGCCCGTGGATGTGCGTACCGAACCGGGGGGAACGTTGCTGTCCATAATAAAGCCGATTATAGATGAATTCGAGTCCCGTGCCACCATGCCACGCCTGCTGCAAACCTCGGAAAGTGCACCTGTTCGGTATAAAATTCTGATTGCTGCCGCGAGATAGTCGTATCCGTGCGCCTGGTCTGGCGCTAAATTCGCGTCGGCCTGACCCCGATGCTATAATCGCATTTGTGTCAAATTGATCCGCCCTACCCACATGTTGCGGGCGATCATGGGCGCGTTCATGCCGGGCATAGACCTATCCTTAGAACGCAGCCGCCTCGAGCTGCTCTACAATGTCAGCCGCAACATTGTGAGCGAGCTGGACCTGGCCGAGCTGCTCCGTCGCATCCTGACGGTGACTGCCAGCGCACTGCAGGATCGTGCGCGTAGACGATGAGTACCGCGTCGTGGATGCTGTCATCCTGGCGAACGGCGAAACCGTCGAAGATGTGGAACCGCGCATGGAACCACTCGCGCGGGACGGGTTGGCCGGGTGGGTGATCCGGAACCGGCAGGGCGCGGTGGTGCCAAATACGGCCATGGACTCGCGCTGGCTCGAGACGGAAGCCTCCGCTGGTATGGGGCCGCGTTCGGTCGTTGCAGCCCCGCTGCTTGCTGGCGGCCGATTGCTCGGCATGATGACGATCAGCCATGATACGCCGGACCACTATCGCCAGGCTGATCTGGAGCTGCTCGTCGCTATCGCGGATCAGGCTGCGAAAGCGGTGGAGAACGCGAACTTGTATGCCGCCGAGCAACGCCGCCGCCGCCTGGCCGACATCTTGCAAGAAGTCGCCCGGACCGTAAACACCACGCTGGAACTCGATCATGTCTTGGCGCTCATCTTGGAACAACTTGCCCGTGTCGTGCGCCACGACCGCAGCACGATTTTCTTGCGCGACGAGGATATCCTGCGCGTACAGGCCGCACATGGATATGTGGACCCGGCTGCGGTGCTGGGCACGACCGTTCCAGCGCCGGCCGGCGTTCTCGGACAGGTCATCAACGAGCAGCGCGCCATCCTCACCTCACATGCCGACGCGCGCACAAACCACTCGTTGGCTGGCGCGCCAGACGGGCAACCCTTTGCCAGTTGGCTCGGGGCGCCGCTCATCGCCTCCGAAAACGTGATCGGCGTTCTTGCAGTCGAATCGCGTGAGGCCGGCGTCTACACTGCCGACGACAAACAGGCCGTCGGGAGTTTCGCAGCGCAGGCGGCTACCGCCGTCGTCAATGCCAACCTGTTTGAAGCGAGCCGCCAGCACGCGCGGGCAATGGCAGCCGTGGCCGAAACGGCGCGGGCGTTGAGCGCGACTCTCGACCCGGATCAAGTGCTTGATACCCTGGCGCAGCAAGTCTTCAACGTCCTTGCAATTGAAGCCGTCTCAATTGCGTTGGTTGAGGCCTCGTCGAATGAGCTGGTCTTTCGCCATGCGCGCGGCGCCATGGCCGAGGCGGTGACCGGGCAACGGCTCCCCATCGGCGAGGGCCTCGCTGGATGGGTGGTTAAGAATGGCCGTGGCGTTCTAGTCTCCGACGCGCAGTCCGATACGCGTTTCTATCCTGAGATCGACCGCCTTACCGGTTTTGAAACACATTCGGTGCTCTGCGCGCCCATCCAGTTGGGCAGTCGCACGCTGGGCGTGATTGAAGCGATCAATGCAACCGGCGCGTCCTTCGAACTGGCCGACCTGCAGCTCCTCAGCAGCATGGCCGACCTGGCCGGAACGGCGCTGGCGCATGCCCAGGAATTCACGACCACGCAAGCAGCCCAACAACATTATGCCGGTCTGTTCGAGGACAGCATAGATCCGATCCTGCTTTCCGATCTTGACGGGCATATCACCGATGCGAACCACAAGGCGGCCGAGACGTTCGGGTATGCGCGCTGGGAATTGCCACAGCGAACCATCAACGATTTGCACCGCACGGATGAAGGCGACATGCTCGCGAGACTAGAGCAACTTGTAGCGGGTGAAGAAGTCGCCTTCGAGGCGCGTGCCAGGACCGCCGACGGGTTGGAAATTCCGGTCGAAATTCACGCGAAGCGCATCCTGGCTGGCGACACCGAATTAATCCAGTGGTTCGAGCGCGATCTCTCGGAACGCGCCGCGCTCGAAGAGATGCGTGATGATCTAATTGCGATGATATTCCACGATTTACGCTCGCCGCTGGGCAACATCATCTCAAGCCTCGACGTGATGGGCGTGTCCATCCCGCGCGAAGACGAATCGGTGCATTCGGTGCTGCGCATCGCAGTGCGGTCGGCCGGACGCTTGTCTCGGCTGGTTGATTCGCTGCTGGACTTGCGCCGGTTGGAAGCCGGACACTCGGTGGTGCAGAAGACCGAGGCGTCGATCACTTCCATCATTGCTGAAGCAGCCGAACAGGTGCATCCCATCGCGGAAGCGAAAAACATTCTGCTTCGTTTCAATCTGCCGTCGCAACTGCCGACGGTACAAATGGACGCCGACATGATTCGGCGGGTCATTATCAACTTGATGGAAAACGCGGTCAAATACACGCCCGGCGCGGGCAAAATCAGGGTGTCGGCCAGTATCGCCGCGCAAGATATCGTCGTGCGCATTGCCGATACCGGCCCGGGCATCCCGCTTGAAGAGCAGTCGCGCGTTTTCGAGAAATTTGCGCGCGTGCAGCGCGAGGGCGCACCCAAGGGGCTTGGGCTCGGATTAGCGTTCTGTAAACTGGCCGTCGAGGCGCACGGCGGTCGCATTTGGGCGTCGGGGCAACCGGCGCAAGGTTCGGTATTCAGTTTTACGCTGCCAATCCAACCCAATGCGTGAGCGGCGCTACTACACAGATTCTTACACGCGTAGCTTCGGCGCTACGGTACTGGAACAAACCGAGGTCGGCGGCCACGCTGCACTCGTCCTCGACAAGACGTACTTCTATCCGACCTCGGGCGGGCAGCCGCATGACACCGGCCGCATCGCCGGCGCGGCGGTTGTCGATGTAAGTATCCGCCCCACGGATGGCGCCATCCTGCATGTGCTGGCGGTCGGCGCAATTGCGCCGACCGGGCAAGTTGCCGCGGAAATTGACTGGCAGCGCCGTCTGGACCACATGCAGCAACACACCGGCCAGCATATCCTTTCGCAGGCGTTCCTGCGCGTTGCGGACGCGCCGACGGTGGGGTTTCACCTCAGCCCCGATCGCGTCACCATCGACCTTGCCGGTCGCGCGCTGCTGGACGATACAGTCGCGCAGGCTGAAGCAATCGCAAATGAGGTCGTACTGAACAACGCGCCGGTCGTCGCCTGGTTCCCGGACGATGACGAGTTGGAGCGGCTCCCGCTGCGCAAGACGCCGGACATCGAGGGGCGCCTGCGCGTGGTAGCGATCGGGGATTTCGATTACACGGCTTGCGGCGGCACGCATGTCCGCAACACCGGCGAATTGGGACAGGTCAAGGTCATCCGCTCTGAGGCTCGTCGGGGTGGCTTGCGCGTAGAGTTCCGCTGCGGTTGGCGGGCGCTGGACGATTACAGCGTAAAGAATGAAATCGTCAACGGTCTTGCAGCGACGCTCACCTGCGGCTACCGGGAATTGAGCGCAGCGGTTGAGCGGTTGCAGGCCGATGTCAAGTCATCGCGGCGCGCGCTGCGCAAGGCGCGCAAGGAACTTGTCAGCTTCGAAGCGCAGCAATTGTTGGCAACGACCCCCGCCCACAATGGGCTGCGCATCGTTCGGCAGGCGTGGCCGGATCGCAGCCCCGAGGAGTTGCGCGAACTTGCCACGGCGATCGTGGAAAATGAAGGCGCTGTAAGCTTGCTTGGCACGGCCGGGGAGAAAGCCTTCGTCCTGCTGAGCCGGGCGCCCGATGTAAGCGCGGATATGTCGGCGCTTCTCCCCGTCGCACTCGATCAATTGCAGAGCAAACAAGGGGGCGGGCAACCGCATTTTGCACAGGGCGGCGGCGCGCCGGCAGACATGGAGACCGTCGCACGCGCCCTGCAGCAGGTGGAAGCTGTCCTCACAGACGCATCCTCACCAGATTAGAAAGCAGATATGCAAAGACTTCGAAACAATATCTACGTTGAACCCGGCTTTCACGGCGTAACGGTGGGTGCAATCGCGACATCGGAGGGATTGGTCTGCATCGACACGCCCACGCTGCCGGCCGACGCCCGCAAGTGGCGCCTGCAGCTCGCGCAGCTTGCAGCCGGTAACATCATTTTCATCGTCAATACGGACCATAACCGCGACCGGGTGGTCGGCAACCAGTGGTTTGATGCGCCCGTCGTGGCGCATGAAGGCACTTACAAACTGATGGCGGGCTACTCCGAAGTGTTCAAGTCGCAATCGGTGGAACTGGGCGGTGATCACGAATTGGCGACAGACCTGATCGGCGTGCGTACGATTTTGCCGCAGGTGAGTTTCCGCCAGTCGTTCCGGATTGTAATCGGCGGGCGCGAGATCGAACTGGAGCACCGTCCCGGCGCTACATCGGGAACATGTTGGGTGCGAATCCCCGATGCGCAGGTCGTCTTTGCGGGCGATACCGTCTTCCACAAGACCCACCCATTCTTGAACGACGCCCACATCACAAAGTGGTTGGAGAGTCTGGCGGAGTTGCGGCGGGCAGCCTATAGCGGGTGGATCGTCGTTCCGGGGCGTGGCCGTCCCCTCGACCCGGAGCACCTCGGTTACTCGATTGAGTACCTGCGCTACGTCCGCCGCCGCCTGCTGTCGATCCACCGGCGCGGGAAGCCGTGTTCGGACGCGGTGAAGATCGTCCCCGCGTTGATCGACCGCTATCCGCCTTTGCACGACCAGCAATCGCTGATGACCCACAGGCTAGAGGCCGGTCTCGAGAAGGCCTGCGAGAATCTCGCCGCCGAATAGGTAATGGGAGCAGTAGGG
>JBHHUI010000040.1:0-10493 GCA_046753805.1 Anaerolineales bacterium | reverse complement strand
TCTCGTCCGGGCAAGGTTCGGCATCATCGGCGGCGCTGCTTTCGCTCGCGCTTGTATCAGCATCGGCGGCGGCGCTGTCATCGGTCGCGTCGGCGGCGGCGAGTGAGTCGGCGTTGGTCGTGTCCGGTGAGGAGCCTGCCTCTGGTGCATCATCCGCGCTCGCACTGTCGGCGTCGGCTTGCGCATCGCCTTCATCCGTGATGTTCGCGTCGGCATTATCGTCGGCGTCCGCCGCGCCAGCATCGCCACCCTCTGCATCGGCTGCGTCTGTTGTCTCGTCCGCGTCGGCAGCGGTCGTCGTGTCGGTCGGCGCTGCCTCGCGGCTGCCAGCATTACCGCCGCCTTGCTCACTTGCTGATTCGCTGATTTGCTCACGTGCCCCATCGCCCTCGTCTGCAAAAGCCACAGACGCCAGCGGCCCGGCCAGCAGGAAGAGCAACCCTGCGATGACGAGCAGGCGCAGCAGCACAGGTCGACTATCGTTGCGATAGTCGATGCTGCACATGCGCCTGAAAACTGGCAAAACCTTCACTTGATAATCTCTACGTTGTGTCCCGAGTTTCGTGGTGTTTGCCCGCCGGCGGGCGGGGCTGGTTGGCGGCAGGCGGCCACGGCAGTTTCACGGGCCTGCCCACCAGGTCCAGGTTCAGATAGGTGAACGTGTCCTTCAGGCTCGCAAACCCGCGCCGCCCTTCATCCCCGCCCACGCGTTCCACGGAGATTCGCCAATTCGAATCTCGTGATACATCTGTGTCGTCCCGCCAGCAATACAGCACATAGATGCGATAGGAGTCGTCGTTATTGTCAAGTGTTTGTGGCATTGCGATTCCCTTTCCCAGCGCACCTGTGCTCCAGAGTACCCAAGTACCGTTCGCACACCGTTCTATAACGTGCATTTTGGACGGAATCAGCGCTGAATCGGCTGGAATCAGCTCGATTCCGGCATCTGGGGGGCGACCTGCCCTCTGTGACGGCCTCGGGTGACCCCGTCTGATCGCTCCGTTCGGATTGCGAGGAAATGGGACATTGACCCGCGCAGATGGCCGCGGATTGCCACGCAAGCGCAGAAAGGATCTCTGCAAATATGATGCACGCCGCGCCGGCGGGCGTTCTGCTCCAAAGGCAGCCCGGCAAGGTCTATGCGCGGCCAATCCTGCGCGCCCGCTGGATGCAAAAACCTGTAAGCGACGGACAACAAAAAAGCGGCGCAATCGCGCCGCCAGGCTCAGGTTCGGTATGTGCCTTGCATATATTGCAATGCACGTGACTTATTGCTACTTGTTCAGGGCATCTTAAGCCGCTTCTTGGCGGCGGGAGTCTCCACGTCAGTGGCCGGATCGATCTTCCCGCCCCGGTAAGCTTTCAGGAAATAGCGCAGCGCATAACGCATCAATGCATTGCGCGATACCTCCAACTCCTGCGCGATGCGATCCAGCAAGTGCAGCTCGCTTTCCTTCAAGCCGACGCCCACCGACATGGTCCGCCCGGTGGCCGGAACCTCATCGCCGCCCTGGGCCTTCCGGGGCTGCGTCTTCTGAAAGATGGCCTCTAACGCGGCCTTGTCTTGCCGTTTCTTCTGTGCTCGCTTAGCCATATCGCAACTGCCTCCCCCAACCGTCTATACGCCTTCGCCTGCGGGTTGCGCGGCGCATATGTCGTCACCGCCTCACCGCGCGTGGCGGCCTCCGCCACCCGGATGCTGCGCCCGATGCGTACCGGCAGCAAGGGCAAGTCGGCCGCCTCCATCGTCTCAAGCGCGCCACGATGGTGGATCAACCGACGGTCGAAAAACGTCACTAGTCTCCCCAGCGTCTCCAACTCAGGATTGAGTCCTTGCCGGATCTGTCCCAGCGTATCCAGAAAGAGTCGCAGACCACGCAGGTCTACGATTTGCGGCTGCGTCGGGATCAGTACGGCGTCCGCCGCCGTCAACGCGTTGACCGTCATCAGGCCGAGCGAAGGTGGGCAGTCGATCAGGCACACGTCGTAGCCACCCGCGACCGCTGTGAGCGCCTGCCGCAATACGTTCTCGCGCCCGATGCGCGCCACCAATCCCAGCTCGCTGGCGGCCAGCGACAGGTCGGCCGGAACCAGGTGTAATCGGGTGCCCAGTTCGTGTATGACATCCCGCAGTGCGAGTGAGCCGGGCGTGGCCGTTCCCATGACCTCCGCCAGGCTGGCGTCGGCGGCCTCAGCCTCCAGGCCGCATGCGCCGGTCAGGCTGGCCTGGGGGTCGGCGTCCACCAACAGCACGCGCCGCCCGTGGTCGGCCGCGAGCGCAGTACCCAGCGCCTGCACTGTGGCCGTCTTGCCGACGCCGCCCTTGTGATTGGCGATGGCGATAGTGTTCATCGTTTGCATCATAACATATGCAATGCTTGCATGTAAAGCATTGCATTGCAATAAGCGAGAACGTGCGACATATACCCTGGCAATAAGATTTCAAGATGCGAGCCAGCCGTCCACGTGCGCCCCCAAATAACGGTAGGCGTGCGCCTGTGGGTGACCCGGCGCGTAGCGCACGATCGCCTGGCCATGGGCTGCTGCCTCCGCTACACGCACGCTACGCCCGAAAACGACCGGCAATACCGGCAGCCCGGATTCCTGTAGTCTCGTCGCAATTGCGCGGTGGTGTCTCAGGCGCGCGTCGTAGAAGGTGATCAGGATGCCAAGTGTCGTTAGACCTGGATTCGAATCGGCCCGTACCTGCTCCAATGCCTCCAGAAACGAACGCAGTGCGTGCAGGTCCACCGCCTGTGCCTGTGTAGGGATCAGCGCCGCGTGCGCCGTGGCCAGGATGATCCACATGGGCAGCCCTGCCAGCGGCGGGCAATCGACGAGCGCGACGTCATACTCGCTGCGCACCGCGTCCAGCGCACGACTGAGGACGTTGTCGCGGCCGGTCCCGGCCAGCGGTCCCGACTGCGCCATGAGCGTGTCGGTCGAGAGTGTCAGCAGCGCCAGCCCGGGAGCCACCTCCCGCAGCGGCTCGCCGTTCGTGTCTCGCGGGACGCCGCCGCACAGGATCGCCGTCAGGCTCGCCTGCGGATCGGTATCGACAAGCAGCACGCGCCGGTCGCGCTCGGCCAGCGCTTCCCCCAGCGCGTGGGTGGTCGTCGTCTTGCCGACGCCGCCCTTGTAATTCGCAACCGCGATAATCTTCACGTCAAAGATATGTGTGTCGGGGCTTCCACCAGGCTGCCCAGTGTATATAATGAAGGTAGATAGTGAAAGCCCTGATCCGATCCTTTCGGCGCCGGGCGCGCCGAGAGTTGTAATGGCCAGAACTACTTGAACATGTCATTCTGAGGAGCGCAGCGACGAAGCATCCCGCAGTTTTGGGTGCATTTGCCTGCAGCATGAGATGCTTCCCAGTCCCGTCGGTCCTGGACGGGGCGCTCCGCTCAGCATGACATCCGGCTGTTCATCATGTTATTGACCAGTGAAGGAAGCACCGAAAACCGGTCGGGTCACGCAGTCGCACACAAAATACGGTCTCGAGGCTCTGTTCAATGACGACCACGCAATCGCCGGCCCACATCCTGATTATCGACGACGAACCCGAGATGGCGGCCCTCGCCGAACTGGCGTTGCGCGCGCACGGCTTCGACGTATCCCTATCCACCTCGGGCGAGGACGGGCTGCGCACGGTGCGCGCGCAGCGACCGGACCTGGTGGTGTTGGACGTGATGATGCCGGACCTGGACGGGTTTGAAGTCTGCCGGCGCATGCGCGCCGACGCGCGCACGGCGTACATCCCGGTACTCTTTCTCACCGCGCTGCAGCAGCGCGATGAGCACCTCGCCGGCCTGCGCGCCGGAGGGGATGACTACCTCACCAAGCCCTACGATTTTGACGAGTTCCTGCTGCGCGTGCAGGCGCTGCTGCGCCGGTCTACGGTCGCCGGCTTGCCTAAACCGGAAGCCGACGTGCACATCTCCCTGTTAGGCCCGGTGCGAGTTGAAGTCGGCGGAGAGCTGCTGGATGGGTTCGAATCGCAGAAGGCGTTGGCCCTGTTGTGCTACCTGGCAGTCCAAAATCAATCGGTCTCCCGCGCGCAATTGGCGGGTCTCTTGTGGGGCAACCTGCCGGAGAGCCGCGCGCGTGGCAACCTGCGGCGCGTGCTGAGCAACCTCTCCCGCCTATTGCCCGGTAGCTTCGAGAGCGACCGTAACCATATCCGCTTCTTGCGCGGCGGCGAGTCCGCGCCCACGGCGCCGAGCACCTGGCTGGACGTGGACGAGTTTGACGCGGCCGCCTCGTCGGTTCACACGCTGGAGCAGGCCGCCGCGCTTTACCGCGGCGACTTCCTGGAAGGTCTGCACGTGCGCAATTGTCCCGAGTTTGAACTCTGGCTGACCAACGAACGCAGCCGCCGCCATCTGCTGGCGCTGCAGGTCTTGCACGAACTCATCGGCCACCATGGGCAGCGCGGCGAATACAATGCCGGCATCGAGTACGCGACGCGTCTGTTGGCGCTCGAACCATGGCGCGAAGAGGCCCACCGGCAGCTGATGTTGCTGCTCGTCCACGACGGTCAGCGCAACGCCGCGTTGGCCCAGTACGAAACATGCCGCAAGATGCTGGCCGAAGAGCTTGGCGTCGAGCCGTCGCCCGAAACGACCGCGCTCCGCGATCAACTCAGCTCCGGCCAGACGCCCGCCTTGCAGCCCCGACCGGCGCCCAGGCGACACAACCTGCCGGCGCAGACCACCCGCTTGTTCGGGCGTGAGGCGGAGTTGGCGCAGCTCCGCGAAGCGCTCTCGCGCCCCGAGACGCGCCTGCTGACGCTGGTCGGCGAGGGCGGCGTGGGCAAGACACGCCTGGCGCTGGCGGCTGCCAGGCGCTCTCACGACCACTTTTCGGACGGCGCGTGGTTCATCCCGTTGGTGGGTTTGACGGTCAGCGGAGACGCGATTTTCGAGGATGCGCTGGCCATGGTCATCGCCGGCTCGCTCAACCTGCTGCTTTCCGGATCGGACGCGTCGTGGACGCAGGTCATGGACTATGTGCGCGAGCGGGAAATACTGCTCGTGCTGGACAACTTCGAACACCTGCTGGCCGGGGCCGGCGCACTATTGGAGCTGCTGCAGGCTGCGCCCGGCGTGACGCTGTTGGTGACATCGCGCCAGCGGCTCAATTTGCAGACCGAACACGTCCTCCAGTTGAGCGGCCTGCCGACGCCCGACCCGGCAGCGCCGGACGATGCGCTCGAATATGCCAGCGTGCAGCTGCTGGCCGAACGCGCCGCGCACGCGACGGGCACATTCCAGTTCGACGCGCACAGCCTGCGCGAAATGGCGCGCGTGTGCCGCCTGCTGGCGGGTAACCCGCTGGCTATTGAACTCGCGGCCGTCTGGACCGACCGCATGCAGCTTTCTCAAATGGCAGCAGCCTTGTCGGCCGACCTCGATTTCCTCGCGACGACCATGGGCGACGTGCCTCGACGGCAACGCTCGCTGCGGGCTGTCTTTGATCAGTCGTGGGAACTGCTCTCGCCCGCCGAACAGGCAGCCCTGGCGCAGGCCTCCGTCTTTCGCGGCGGCTTCACGCAGGAGGCGGCTGGAGCAGTGATCAGGAGTCAGGAGTTAGGGATCAGGGATCAGGATTCAGGGATTAGGGATCAGGCAACGGACATTACTGAAGAGGGTCCCCTGATCCTTGACCCCCAATCCCTGATCCCTGATCCCGGGTCCCTAGCCCCTGATCACTATCTGGCAGCGCTGGTCAACAAATCGCTCTTACGGCGGTCAAAATCCGGGCGCTATGAGATGCATGAACTTGTCGCGCAATTTGCGGCCGAGAAGCTACGGATTGGGGATTTGGGTATTCAGATTCCGGAGCGTGAGTCCAAAGCCGCAATCCACGATCCTTCGGCTCCACTCAGGACAAGTCTGCAATCCGAAATCCAAAATCGCCACAGCGCCTACTATCTGGATTTTGTAACCCAACGCGCGGAGCGCCTGCGGGGGGCGGCGGCACCAGAGACGCTGGCAGAACTGCGGGGTGAACTCGGCAATATCCAGCAAGCTCTGGCGTGGGCGGTCGCGCATTCCCGTATGTTACAGGAAGATAGCAGCCTGGCCGGATTCACTCACCTGGCCGAAATCGCCGGTCTTGAGCAAGAGGGGGAAAGAGCCATAGAAGACGCCCGCGCGCGCCTGGAACGCTCGACGGCGCCCCCCCCTGACCAGGAGGCGCAGCGCGCGCGAGGCGCTTTACGTATCGAGCAAGAATCTTTTCTGGAGGCGCTGTCTCTGCTGGTTGGAAGTCGAAGAAAGCGTCAAGCGAAAGAAGAATTATGATTTCGGACACACGTCTTCATCTCGGCAATCATTTCGGACGTGAGCGACCTTGGTCATTGTTTCGGCCAGAGCGCGCCGAGTTATTTTAGAAGAGTATTCCGAAGCCTGCATGTCATTCGATGCGGTGCATCCGTAGCTGAAACAGCCTGCCCCTTCGGCTCTGCTCAGGGCCAGCTCTGAGTGCAACCGAGGGGATGACTATCGCCGTCATTGCTCAGCTTCACCCTCGGCCATCTCCAGCATCTTATCAATCAATCCCAACAGATACTCGCCGCTGCTCCTGATCACGTCCAGGCTTTCGCGTTGCGCGGACGTGGCGTCGGGGTCGCGCTCCAGCACCTGCGCAAAGCTCAGGATGGCGTCGACGGGGGTGCGCAGTTCGCCGCTCACGTTAGCCAGGAAGTCACTCCGGGCGCGGTTGGCGGCCTGGATAGCTCGCTCGCCCTCCCGCAAGGCCGCCTCCGCCTGCCGGCGCGCGGTGATGTCTTCCTGGATAGAGAGGAAGTGCGTGATGACGCCCTGAGCATTCTTAATGGGCGTTATGGTCGCAAACTGCCAGTAGGGCTGGCCGTCCTTTGTCTGGTTATGTATTTCGCCCCGCCATTCGTCTCCAGCCGTAATTGTCTCCCACAAGTGTTTGTATTCTTCCGGCGGCAGTGGGTCAGAGGCCGATTTCAGGATACGCGCATTCTCCCCAAGCACTTCCTCAGACGTATATCCGCTGACCTGCGTGAACCGGGGGTTGACGTACTCGATGTCCCCATTGACGTCGGTGATAATCACGCAGTTCGCGCTGCGCTCGACGGCCTGCGATAGCTGGCGCAGTTGCTCGTCGGCGAGCACGCGCGCGGTGATGTCGCGGCTGAAACGCGCGTAACCGACCAATTCGCCCTCCTGATCGGTTATGCCGGATACGCGCGAGGCGAAGTGGCGCATCTCGCCATTGATTTCTTGCGCCATGACGTAGCGGTGCTCTCCGTGAGCGCGAATGTTCGCGAGGCCCTGCTCGAAACGTTCGGCGGGTCTCTCCCAGGGACATATCTCCTCGACGGTTTTCCCGATCGCCTGCGCCTCCGGGCAGCCGTAGAACTGTTCGGCCAGCGGGTTGAAGTAGGTGATGCGCAAATCCAGGTCGGTCGTGACGATGGCGTACTCGCTGGCGCTGCGCAGGATGTTATCGAGGTAGATTGTCTTTTCAGCCAGCGCGGCATAGAGACGGGAGTTGTCGATCGCGACGCCGACCAGGTGGCCGATTGTCACCAGGCGCGCCTTGAGTTCGGGGGTGAACCGCTCCGAGTGGGGGGCGAAGAAATTCATAACGCCCACCGTGCGTTCCTGAACCATGAGCGGAATGCCCAGGGCGCTGTGCAGGTCATATTGTCGGCCGCGCTCACGCTGGAAGCGCGGGTCGGCCGCCAGGTCTTCGATCAGCAGCGGGCGACCGGTCTGGGCCACGATGCCCGGCAGCCCCGCCCCCAACTCCCTGAAGGGGATTTCCAGGGCGAAATCGTCTGGCAAGCCGTTGTGGGTACTGGGCCGCAGTTGGCTGGTCGACTCGTCTAACAGCCAAATCTCGCTGTACTGTAAACCCAAGGCGCGCTCGGCTTCAGCCAGCGCGGTGCGCAGCACGTGGTAGAGCTCGGGCGACTGGTTGACGGCGGCGGCGATAGCGTTTATGGTCGCCTGTTCCTCGTTGCGCTGCCTGAGCGCCGCCTCCGCCCGCCCCCGCTCGGCGATCTCTTGCTGCAGTTGCGCATTCTGCTCCTGCAGACGTTGGCGCAGATTGTGCAGCGTCAGATGCTTTTCCACCCGCGCCACCACTTCCAACGGCTCGAAGGGTTTGGTGATGTAATCCACTGCGTTCATATCAAGCGCGCGCACTTTATCCATCGTCTCGGTCAGGACGCTGAGGAAGATCACCGGCGTATCCGCAGTCAGCCCGATTTCCTTCATGCGCCGGTACAGCTCGAAGCCGTCCATATCGGGCATCTTCACATCCAGAAGAATAATGTCTGGTTGAGAGCGATTGACGACTTCGAGTGCATCCGCCCCATCTTCGGCGACGAGCACTTTGTAATCAGCTTGTCGCAAAAACTCAAACAAGACGCCCAGGTTGGCGGCCTCGTCGTCCACGACCAGAACGGTTCCTTTTTGTTCCTGATTCATGCCAGGTACTCCCGCAATAACTCGCGAATCCTTTTCAGTTTATACCCCTGCGCCAACTGCTGTAACTGGTTTACAAACGGCCCGAACTTCTCATCCGCCTGCGCCAGTTCGATCAGTTCTTCTCGTAGCGTCTCGACATCGCCTGTCAGGGTCACGTCCAGCAGCGCTTGCAACGTTTCGGCGGGAGGCAAGATGAATTCGCCGCCGGAGAAAGGGGATTTCTGGCTATACTGCCATTCCAGGCCCAACAAGCGCTGCAACTGTCCCAGGAGCAGATCGGCATCCACCGGTTTGGGCAGGAAAGCATCCCCACCAACTCTTGCGCTGCGCTTCTGATCTTCTTCATAGACGCTGGCGGAGGTGGCAATAACTGGAATTTCATTAACGTCTGAACGTTGGCGTATTTGCCGGATGAACTCAAATCCATCCATCTCCGGCATGACCGGGTCGACGATGAAGGCATCCGGCTGCAATTCTGATAAGAGAGCCAGACCGCCCCGACCATTCTCAGCCTCGTGAATTTCGAAGCCTAAAGGCTCCAACAAATCCCGGAAGACGGCCCGGTTTTCCCAACGGTCGTCCACTACCAGAATCTTGCGCGGCCGCCCCTGCACGCCGATAATCTGCCGCTCCGCGGTCGGCGCCGTTTCTGCCCCCGCGCCAGCGTCCACGACGGGCAAAGCCAGCTCAAACCAGAACGTGCTGCCGACGCCAACCTGACTTTTCACGCGCAGCTCGCCGCCCATCAATGCCACCAGATTGCGGCTGATCGGCAAGCCCAAACCCGTCCCTTCCGCCCGTCGTCCCCCCTCGCCCGCCTGTTGGAAGGGGTCGAAGATGGCTTCCAGGTCTTCGGAGGAAATGCCGGGGCCGGTGTCTTCAACTTCAAAATGCAGAACGATGATTGATGAATGATGAATGGTAGTATCGGATTCATCATTCTGCATTCCGACTTCCACCTTTAGTATTACCCGCCCCTCCTCCGTAAACTTCACAGCATTGCTCAGCAGGTTGAGCAGTACCTGGCGCAGGCGGCGTTCATCTGCGTGGACTTGCTGCGGAAGCCCCCCTTGCCCCCCCTTGCGTCCCCTCCGACTTCGGGGGGGATTGAGGGGAGGCAACTCCAACCGAAAGTCAATGCCTTTCCGCTCCGCCCGCACACGGACGATCTCCCCAATACCATTGAGAAAGTCAGGCAAATAAAAATCAGTCGGATACAGTTTCACCGCGCCGGATTCGACCTTGGCCAGGTCGAGCACGTCGTTGATGAGCGCCAGCAGGTGTTTGCCACTCTGCTCAATAACAGTAACCCCTTTTTGCTGTGAGCCGGTCGTCGTCGGGTCGCGCTGGATGATCTGAGCATATCCCAAGATTCCGTTGAGTGGCGTGCGCAGTTCGTGGCTCATGGTGGCCAGGAAACGACTCTTGGCGCGGTTGGCGACTTCGGCGGTCTCCTTCGCCTCGGCCAATTGCTGCGTGCGCTGCTTTACTTGTTGCTCCAGAGTGTTGCTGTAACTCTCGATTTCTCGATACAAGCGGGCATTCTCCACCGCCACGGCCGCCTGTCCCCCCAGCGTGGTCAGCAATTCTATTTCCTCGCGGGTGTAGGGAACGCCGGAGAGTTTCGGCCCCAGATTGTACAACCCCACCAACGGTTCGATTGAGCCTTTGGCTTGCAGGCTCGTCGAAGTCCGTCGGCCAATAACGAGAGGGATGCTCAGTTCAATCTGGTGTTCCCGAAGAAAATCTCTGGCCGGCTGCGGTAGACGCTCACCATGAGAGCGCAGCAAGGGGCGGCCAGAGCGGCGCAGACGCCTGGTCAGGGGGTGATCTAACGTCAGGCCAGAACGGTTGCCCTCGCCAGGGAATTCCAATTTTTGTCCCGTGGGGTCGAGCGCCATGAGCGAGGCGCCGGCAATCTGCAGGCGGCGGGGAATATCCTCGGTGAGTAGCGCGGTCAACTGTTCCATGACGATGTTGGTTGCCAGTTGAGCGCTTAACTCTGGAAGCAAAAGGTGGTAG
>JBHHUI010000039.1:0-10553 GCA_046753805.1 Anaerolineales bacterium | reverse complement strand
CCTGACATTTTCGCTGAACGATTACACCCTGACCTTATCGCTGAACGCTAACAAAATATTACCCCTGCTGTTGACCGGCTGTTGCTTCCATGATACGATGCCGCCCGCTATCTTGAAAAGATCGGGCACGAAAGGCAGGTAAGTGATGGCAAAATGCGCGCACTGCGGCAAAGCGACCAAGTTCGGTCAGAGCCGCTCCAAGTCGATGAAGGCCACCAAGCGTACCTTCAAGCCGAATCTCCAGAAGACGGTGGTGTTGGAGAACGGGCGCATGGTCAAAAAAACCCTTTGCACCAAGTGCATTAAAACGCTTGCAAAGCTCCGCTAGGCATTTCTCCTGCAAGGAAGCGGGCGGGCCGCTGGTTTAAGTAGACCGGCGGCCTTTTTTGTTGGCGTGCGCCCAATTCAGGCAATTTCTGAGCTGCTCGAATGATACCTGAGCGTCATGTCATAATCAAGGGTATGCTATAATCTCGCCCGTTCGACGCCCCCTTTTGCCGGCGCCACCGGCCTAGAAAGGGCCTTCTGTGGCCCGTACAATCGTAGCTCTGGATCTCGAGACGACTGGCCTCGACCCCGCCGAGGAGGCCATCATCGAGATCGGCGCGGTCAAGTTTGACGGTGACCGCGTCGTGGACGAGTTTGACCAGCTTGTTCACCCGGGGCGCCCCATCTCCCGCTTTATCACCCAGCTAACCGGCATCACCAACGAAATGGTCGCGCGCCAGCCCGCGATTGACGAGGTGCTGCCCGCGCTCGAATCTTTTGTTGGGACCGATCCGATTCTCGGCCACAACATCCGGTTCGACTATTCGTTCCTGCGACCTGTCGGCGCGCTGCCCTATAACCACCGCCTCGACACCTTTGACCTGGCAGCTGTGCTATTGCCGTCGGCGCCGCGTTACGGGCTGGGCTCGTTGGCCGCGACAGTCGGCGTGCCGCTGCCGGCCACGCATCGCGCGCTCGACGACGCGCGCGTGACGCACCTGTTGTATCTTCACCTGTTCCAGCGTGCGCTCGAAATGCCGCTGGATATCCTGGCGGAAATCGTGCGGCTGGGGCAAGACGTGGAGTGGTGGGGCGGCGATTGGCCGCTGCAGGAAGCGCTGCGGGCGCGGGCCAAAGACAAGCTGGCCGGGCCGCGCTATGTCTCGCGGAGCGGGCTGAGCGGGCCGCTGTTCGCGGACGATCAGTCGGACGCGCCGCCGCTGCTTCGCAAGGAGCCGCCGGAGCCGCTGGATCGTAGCGTCCTGACGGCGCTGTTTGAACCGGACGGGGCGCTGGATCGAAATCTGCCGGCGTACGAGCATCGCCCGCAACAAGTGCACATGATGCAGGCCGTGGCGCGGGCGCTCTCCGAAAACCGGCATTTACTGGTGGAAGCCGGCACCGGCACCGGCAAGAGTTTGGCGTACCTGGCGCCGGCCATCCGTTGGGCCTGGCAGAACGGCCAGCGCGTCGTCGTCTCGACGAACACGATCAATCTTCAAGATCAACTGATCAATAAAGACCTGCCAGCCATGCGCGCGGCGCTGGGTATTCCTTTTCAGGCCGCACTGCTCAAAGGTCGGGCGAATTACGTGTGCCCGCGCCGGGTGGAGAGTTTGCGCCGGCACCGGCCCCGCACGGCGGAAGAGATGCGCGTGCTGGCCAAGCTGCTCGTCTGGTTGCCGAATTCGGCGAAGGGCGACCGGTCGGAGATCACCCTGACGGGCGGGCGCGACCGCGCCGTGTGGCAGCGCATGTCGGCGCAGGATGAGGGCTGCACTGCAGACCGCTGCGTGTCGATGATGGGCGGCATTTGCCCCTTTTACCGCGCGCGCCGGGCTGCAGAAAACGCGCACGTGTTGGTCGTCAACCATGCCCTGCTGCTGGCCGATGTGGCCGCCGAAAATCGCGTGCTGCCGGAATACCAGTATCTGATCGTGGATGAGGCGCACCATCTTGAAGCAGCCACCACAGACGGGCTCAGCTTCGAGGGCCGCCAGATCGATCTCGAACGCCGGTTGAAGGAAGTCGGTGGGCCGACCGCCGGCCTTCTCGGGCAGGCGCTTTCCAACTGTCGCAAGGCCATCCCGCCCGGAAAGTTCGGCCGGCTGGAGCAGGCTGTGAGCGAGGCGCACAGCGTCCTGACGACCGCGTTGGAGCATAGCGGCTACTTTTTCGGCGTCGTGCTGGAATTTGTGCGCGCCGTGATGACCGGGCGCAACGCCAACTATGCGACCAAGTTGCGCCTGCACCCGCCGGTGCGCAGCCGCGCGGAGTGGGAAGATGTCGAGTTCGCCTGGGGCCGGCTGGAGGCTGCCCTCTCGCCTGTCATCGAAAAGGTTGCTGCTGTCGCTCGCGGACTGGGCGAACTGGAAGCCTTCGACATCGACGAGCGCGAGGATATGATCCTTGCCCTGGGAGCGGCCGCGCGCTTCTGTGACGATTTCGCCAACAACATGAACGCGTTGGTCTCCAACCCCTCCGCCGAGCACATCTACTGGATCGAGCTATCCGGGGATGGGAAGCGCCTTTCGTTGCATGCGGCGCCTCTGGCCGTGGGCCCCCTTGTGGAGCAACACATCTGGCATGCGAAGGACGCCGTCGTGATGACATCTGCGACGCTAACGACCGCCGGCGAATTTGATTACGTGCGCGGGCGGCTTAATGCGCAAGACGCCGACGAGCTTGCGGTGGGTTCGCCTTTCGATTATGAAGCGTCCACGCTGCTCTATATTCCAACCGATATACCCGAACCCTCCGACCGGCAAGGCCACCAGCACGCACTGGAGCGGGGCCTGATCGAGTTATGCCGGGCGACGCGCGGGCGAACACTTGTCCTGTTTACGGCCTACGCGCAACTGCGTCAGACCGCCCAGGCCATTCGGGGTCCGCTTGAACGGGCGGGCGTTGTAGTGTACGACCAGACCAGTGGTTCATCGCGCCACCAGCTACTGGAAAGCTTCAAAGCAGACGGAGGGGCCGTTTTGCTGGGCACGCGGAGCTTCTGGGAAGGGATCGACGTGCCGGGTGATGCGCTCTCGGTGCTTGTGATCGTGAAACTGCCGTTTGATGTTCCCTCCGATCCGATCGTGGCAGCTCGCAGCGAAACGTTTGAGAATGCTTTCATGGAGTACGCAGTGCCGGAAGCAGTGCTACGCTTGCGGCAGGGGTTCGGCCGCCTGATCCGCACCGCCGCCGATCGCGGTGTTGTCGTCTTATTCGATCGCCGCGTGACCAGCAAGCGTTACGGAATACGTTTCCTCGACTCGTTGCCGGGCTGCACGCGCAGGTTCGCGCCGCTTGACCTGCTCCCGCAAACGGCGGCTGAGTGGCTGGATGGTGCGTGAACGAATGCGGAATGCGGTATGCGGAGCGGTAAATTCCGCACTCCGCACCCCGCGCTCTGCACTCATACGCTGGCTCACACCGCCGGTGCTGGCGCTCGCGCTGTACTGGCGCGTGCTCGGGCTGCCGTTTTTCTGGGACGACGTCCCCAACTTCAACTTCCTCGCCGGACGCACGCTCGTCGAACTGTGGACCTCGGCGGCCGGGTTCCCGTATTACCGGCCGCTGGGCTTCACGGTCTGGCGGATAGTCCAACTCACATTCGGTGCGACGAATACCCCGGCCCACCACGCCGTCAACCTGATCGTGCTGATCGCCGACGGCTGGCTGGTTGGCGCGCTGGCGCTGCGCCTGGCCCGGCGCCCCTCACTTGAGGCGCACGTCTGTGCGTGGGCTGCCGGCGCATTGCTGACGGCGTTCCCGTTTGCGGCGCTGGCCGTGCCGCTGGTCGCCTCGCTCTTCCACCTGCTGGTGACGTTTGTGGTGCTGGTTGGGGCTGTAGCGCTGCTGGAATACATGCGAACCGGTCGGCGCGGCTGGTCGTGGTTGAGCGTCGCCTCCGCCATGCTGGCGCCGTTCGTACATGAAAGCGGCGTGGCGGCCGGTGGAATGCTTGCCGCGCTCTGGCTCTTCGCGCCGGGCGCGGAAGACGATCCGTGGTGGGGCGCAGCCCGCCGGCGCGGCCTCTCTGTTGTCAGCGCGGCCGTCGCGTTGAATGCGCTGTTCGTACCCCTCTGGCTGGCAGTGCCGAAAATGCGCACCGGTGGAAATCTACCCGGCGGACTCCAGCCGCACGAACTTTGGCTGAACACGGTTTTCTTTGTTGTTTCGCTCACGTATCCGCTGCAGCCGTTAGCGCTCAAGGCGCAGTTGGATTGGGGGTGGGTGGATGTCACGAGCGTACTTGTGTTTGGCGGGCTTGCTCTGGCAATTGTTGCAGCGCTCGTCTGGCGGACCTGTTTTTGGCGGCTTGTAATTGGCGGATTGGGGTTTGCTATTGTGGGCGCAGTCCCGGCCATCCTGACGCTGCCGTTCCTGTATGTCATCGTCAGCCCGCGCTTGATGATTCTTGGCGCGCCCGGCGTGGCGCTGGCCTGGGGCGCCGCCATCGCGGGACTGACCGCGCGAACGCGCGCGCAGGCGCCGGCCGCCCTTTGGCGGAGTTGGCTGCCGGCGCTCATCGCGATGGGCTTGATCGTTGCGGTTCCGATCCGGCACACCACACGCGAGGTAGGGCTGCACGTACGTGCGCTCGCGCCGGTTTCTAAAATGGTTCGCGCCTTCCGCGAGTATCCCGGCGACCGCCATCTGGTCGTCAACCCGACCACGTGGCTGTCGATGGCGCAGGCCACCTATCCCATCGCGCATGAAGGCGTTGTCGTATTTCCCGAATACGTCAGCCCGGCGCAACTGGCGGAAATCCACACCGGCGCGCCGGTACAGGTGGACGGCGTCGCATTCCCGCCCCTCTATACTGAACCCGCCGAGCATTACTATGATGTGTGGGGCCCGGTGGCCGACTGGGAATCCCTGGCGGCGCGCATCCGCACGGCGGACCGCGTCTGGCTCGTGACGTATGACGATGGTCCGCTCGGGTTCGTCGGAGCGGGAGTGGCCGCCCCGGAAACCGAGCCGGCGCCCCTCGCAGCGACATCGTTTGCCGAGCATCGCGTCGTGCTCGAACGCGCAGTCGCCGCAGTCGCTGGGGATGAGCTTGACGTGCAACTCGATTGGCGTGTGCTCGAACCCACCGGCGAGGAAGTATTTACGCACGCGTTGGACTGCGCCGGCAAGGTGCTGGGGCTGGCGGACGGTCCACCGGTCGGGCGCATGTTCCCGTTCTGGCTCTGGCAGCCCGGAGAGCGCATGCGCGACCTGCGCCGCATCCCGCTCCAGGCGACGGCCGCGGACGGTTGCTACGTGGTGGAAGTCGGGCTTTTCAATCCAGCCGACGGAACGCGTCCCGCAGCGTTCGATGCAGGCGGGGAGCGGCTGCCGAATGACGCGCTGTACCTGGGCGTGCAGGCGGGAGATTAGGATGCGGGTCACCGTTCGGGCATTTCATGCACCCGGATGAGCGCAGGTCGAATTTCTTCTGCCTCATCTGCGTTTATCTGTGTACCGATTAATTTCCCCCATGATTGACGTCTGATCTGCGAGGCAGTTATAATCAGCGCCACTTCAACTTGACGAGGCACAAATGATCGATGTGAACGAGTTGCGCAAAGGCGTGACGTTCGAACTGAACGGTGAAATCTTCCGCGTAATGGAATATCAACATCACAAACCGGGGCGCGGCAAGGCCACCATCCGCACCAAAGTGCGCAATCTGCGCAGCGGCGCGACGATTGACCGCACATTCAATTCCGGCGACCGCGTGCAGGACATTCGGCTCGATACGCGCGTTGTCCAATATCTATACACCGACGGCGATATCTATTACTTCATGGACACCGACACGTACGAGCAGCCGGGTATCAACGCCAGTCTGCTGGCCGGACAGTTCCCATACCTTAAGGAAGGGCTGGAAGTAAAACTGGTCGTCCATGGGAATGAGCCTCTTGAAGTAGAATTGCCCACTGCGGTGGACCTGCAGGTGGCCGAAGCCGAAATGGCCGTCAAGGGCGATACCGCCACCGGGGCCACCAAACTCGTCGTGACTGACACCGGACTGAAGGTGCAAGTGCCGCTGTTTGTGGACGTGGGCGATATAATCCGAGTGGACACACGCACAGGTGAATACCTGACTCGTGCATAACTCACTCCCAACCACGCGGGAGATTCGAGACAGGTAGACGCCCCGTCTACCTGTTTTGTTGACTCGGTTTTTTCCAAACAACGCGACTATCTTGAGGGATGAAATGTAGCCCGGTCGGGGCAATAACCAGGTGTTGATACGCGCAAGATGCAAACTCCCTACGGCGCTGAGTGCAGCTATTACTACGAAGATTTCAATCGCGGGCGCAATGTGCAGGAATGCCGCCTCGCGATCAAGTCGGGTACCGCCGGGAACTGGGCAGCCGGCGTTTGCCGGGATTGTCCGGTGCCGAGTATCCAGCGCGCCAATTCGTGCGAATACCTGCTGCTGGAGGGACGTGTCTCAAAAGGGTTTATTGGATTCGGTCGCCGGATGACGATCTCGACGTGGTGCCGGAAGATGGAATGCGATGTGGCCGAACCGGAGATCGGCTGCGGCCACTGCCACGGCGACAACCCGTTGCTGGCACAGCTTTTCGGCGAAGGGTCAGAATAGCAACCGCATGATCCGGACGCTACTGTTCGACCTGGACAATACATTGCTGGACAATGAAATGTCCACGTTCATCCCGGAGTTTATGCGGTTGTACACCAACCATGTCGCCGCCGTCACGTCCCCCGAGCGGTTTGCGAGCGAGCTGCTGGTGGGTACGCGCGCGATGGCGGACAATACCGATCCCGCCCGGACGCTGGAAGAAGTGTTCAGCAGCGTGTTCTTTCCAGCGCTCGGCCTGTCGGCGGAGACATTTCGCGCCAACATCGACGATTTCTACGCCGGTCCTTATCGCGCGTTAGAGGCAGTCGTCGGCCGGCGGCCGATCGCCCGCGAGGTCATGGAATGGGCGTTTAGTAGCGGATTCGAAGTTGTCATCGCCACGAATCCCCTGTTTCCACTTGCGGCGCTCCAACAAAGGCTTGCCTGGGCGGGTGTGGAGGATTACCCGTACACGCTCGTCACGTCGCCCGAGAGGATGCACTTCGCCAAGCCCAACCCGGCATATTTTGCTGAAGTACTGGGTCTGGTGGGCCGCCGCGCCGACCAGGCGCTCGTCATCGGCAACGACTGGCGCAACGATATCCATGCAGCCCATCAGGCCGGCATCGCGGCCTTCTGGATCGCGTCCCGATCAACCAAGCCGCCGGAGCCCTCGCCGGGGCTGGTGGGGCAAGGCGATCTGGGAGATTTCCTGGCCTGGGCGCGCGACGACGACTGCATCCAGCGTGTCATTTCGTTGCCGGTCACTCCCACGGCGTTGAAGGCACACCTGCTCGCGATGCCGGCGGTGGCCTCTGCCGCCGTCGCCGGAGTGAACGCGGACCAATGGCGTGAGCGCCCCGACCCGGCGGCGTGGTCGCTCGTGGAGATCTTGTGTCACCTGCGCGATTCCGAGCGCGAGGTGAACCTGAAGCGGGTGGAGCGCTTCCTGAGCGAAGATACACCGTTCATCTCCGCCGAAAATCCCGACGCCTGGGCCGAGGAACGCGACTACCGGAACGAAGACGGGGAAGCAGCGCTGGCTGCGTACCGGACCGCGCGGCAACAGACGCTAGCGAGGCTGGGTGAACTCGCGCCCGCGGATTGGGATCGCCGAGCGCGGCATGCCATATTCGGTCCCACAACGCTGTCGGAGATCGTCTCCATTTGGATCGACCACGACCGCGTCCACATGGCGCAGCTACGCGACACGCGCGCGAGCGTTGCTCCCTGGCCGGGGTAAATCGATTGCGCCTGATTATTAGGTTGGCTTAATCGCCAGTGGCAACCGGCAGCTCGAACCAGAAGGTGCTTCCCTTGCCCGGAACACTGTCCACATAGATCGCAGATTCGTGCTCGTCGAGCAATCGCTTCACCAGCGACAGTCCGATTCCAGTGCCACTGTAACGGCGGGTGGTCGAACCGTCCGCCTGGTAAAAAGAATCGAATATCCGGTCCAGTTCTTCGGGCTCGATGCCGATGCCGTAATCCTGTACTTCAATCCGCACTGCGTCCAGCGCAGCGTTTAGCGCGCCGCGCACGTGTACTTCGCCGGCTGCGCCGCCGAACTTGATAGCATTGTCGAGCAGATGCCGCAACACGCGCGCCAGCGCCTTCTTATCCGCTTTGACCTTTGGGAGGTCTGGTGCGCAATCGATCGTTACGGCAGCGCCCGTTTCATTCGTCGTTGCCAGAACGACCTGTAAGGCCAGTTCGGCCGCGTCTCTCACTGAAACCGCTTCGATGAACAGGTGTCCGCCGGCCGCGCCCCCGAAATCGACGATATCGTCGATTAATTGCTCGAGTGTGCCGACCGCACGTTGCGTCGTCGTCAATCCAGATTGTTGCGCTTCTGTTAGCGGCCCGAGCGAACCGTCCATCAATAACGACACGTAGCCTTTAACGTGCAGCAGCGGCGTGCGCAGCTCATGTGACACATTGCCGATAAAGTCCGACTTCAGCCGGTCGAGTTCGCGCAGGTCGTCGAGCGCCGCTTCGAGTTGCGCCGTGCGTTCGGCCACGCGGCCCTCAAGTTCGCGGTTGTACCGCTCGAGAGCATCGTGCAATTGCTTCACGCGCAGCAGCGACTTTACGCGCGTCACGAGTTCCAGATGATTGAAGGGCTTAGACAGGAAATCGTCGGCGCCGACTTCCACGCCCCTGATCTTCTCTTCGGGCCCGCGCAGCGCCGTGATCATGATGACCGGCAGGAACAATGTTTGTGGGTTTTCCTTAATGCGTCGGCAGACTTCGTACCCGTCGGTGCGCGGCAGCAGGATGTCGAGCAACACGAGGTCCGGCTCCACAGTTTGGAGCTTGTCAAGCGCGTCTTCGCCGTCGACGGCCGTTACCACCCGAAATCCTTCCAGCTTCAAGAACTGGGTGAAAATATCGCGGTTTGACGCTTCGTCGTCGACGAGGAGGATCGTCGCCGTACTCGGTTCAATCTGGGAGGCAGGTAAGGTCATGAAGTAGTAGTCGAACCCGTACGTTGCACGAAACGAGTGATATCGATGCGACTCGGTGAATGGCTCCTGGCCGTGAACGTGCGAATAATAGCACAGGTAAATGCGAAGCCAAAACACGCACGACGCGCGAAAATGAATCAATCGCGCTAAAATCGCGCGTGGCGATGTAAAGGGTCAGCATGCCTGCATGCTATAATCGCTGCGCGGGGAAGTGTCGGAATTGGCAGACGAGCGTGACTTAGGATCACGTGGGTGCGCCCGTGCGGGTTCGAGTCCCGCCTTCCCCACCATGGGTAATGGATCGGAACCGGTTCATTACCCCTGTTCATATATGGCTCTTATACTCACATGCTATAATCCGCCGCTATTCGGAATAAAGCGCTGGCGCAGAGCATTTGAGTGTGCATTCTTGACGCCAACTCTCTACTCCAACTGCAAACTCTAACTTCTCCACGAAGGCCGTATATTTCCTTGAACGTCGAAACGAAAGAACTCGAACAGCACCAAGTCCAACTGACGGTCGAAGTCGACGCTGGCCGCGTAGACGACGCCAAGCGGGCAGCCGCGCGGCGGCTTTCACGCCAGGTCAACATCCCGGGATTCCGGCGCGGGAAAGCGCCTTATCCGGTGGTGGTGCGCCATCTTGGCGAAGGCGCCATTATGGAGCAGGTGCTCGACGACCTCGGTCCCAAGGTGTACGAAGAAGCGCTTGACAGTACCGAGTTAGAGACCGGCGGCCCCGGTGAACTCGTCGATGCCGAACTCGATCCGCTCAAGCTGATATTCAACGTGCCGCGCCAGCCGGTCATTGACCTGGGCGACTACCGTTCGTTGCGTGTTGACTTTGAAGAAGTCGAAATTGAGAATGAAGCGGTTGAGGAAGCGCTCCAGAACTTGCGCGAAGCCCGCGCCGTGCTGGAACCGGTGGACCGCCCGGCTGAATTGGGCGATGTTGTAACCCTCGACGTGCGGGGCGTGATCGGTGAGGGGGATGACGCCGACGAACTCCTCGACGATAAAGATTACGAAATCCTGCTCGGCGACGAGCGCGAATGGCCGATTCCGGGTTTCGACGACCACATTGTCGGCATCCAGCCCGACGAGACGCGCACCTTCGATCAGGCTTTCCCGGATGACTATTCCAACGCCAGCCTGGCATCGCAGCTGGTTCACTTCACCGTTGTCTGTCAGGGCCTTAAAAGCCGCACCCTGCCCGAAGCCGACGACGACTTCGCCGTCTCAGTGGGTGAAGAATTCGAGACGCTGCTCGATCTGCGCGTAGAAATCCGCAACAACCTGCAACGCAGCGCCGAAGCCGCGCGCGATGAAGCCTACCGCGAGAAGGAGCTGGCGGCCGTCGTCGAGGGCGCCGATATCCAGTACGCGCCGTCTGTGCTGGCTCGGCAGGTGGATGAGCTGGTACACGAGCAAATGCACCGAGCGGAAAGCCGGGGTTTGAGTTTCGAGGACTTCCTCAAACTCGAAAACAAAACCGAAGAAGAATATCGCGCCGAGCTAGA
>JBHHUI010000038.1:0-10554 GCA_046753805.1 Anaerolineales bacterium | reverse complement strand
CATACCCGGTTGGGCGCCCGGCGACGCGGACATTCAATATCCTGTCATGGTCAAAGCCGCCGGGGGCGGCGGCGGCAAGGGAATGCGGCGCGTGCACGCGGCCTCTGAATTGCCGGAGGCCATCGGCGCCGCCCAACGCGAAGCGGCGAGTTCATTCGGGGACGAAAGAGTCTATCTCGAAAAGTATATCCGCGCCGCGCGCCACGTCGAATTTCAGATATTGGGCGATGCGCAGGGCAACGTAATCCACCTGTACGAGCGCGAGTGTTCGATTCAGCGCCGGCACCAGAAGATCGTCGAGGAGACGCCGTCGCCGTACCTGGATGCGGCCTTGCGCGAGCGGATGGCGGCGGCGGCGGTGACCGCTGCCCGCGCTGTGAACTACATCGGCGCAGGTACTGTGGAATTCATCGTGGACGCCGAGACGCGCGATTATTACTTTCTCGAGATGAATACCCGCCTGCAGGTGGAACATCCGATCACGGAAATGACGACCGGAATAGACCTCGTGCAGGCCCAGCTTCGCATTGCCAACGGCGAGCCGCTCTGGTTGCAACAGCCGGATGTTGTGCAACGGGGACATGCACTGGAATGCCGCCTTTATGCCGAAGACCCAGCGCACGACTTTCTGCCGGCGGCTGGGCGTGTGCTTGCCATGGAGATGCCACGCGGCCCAGGCGTGCGAGTAGATACAGGGATCGAACACGGCGATGCGGTGTCGGTGCACTACGATCCCCTCATCGCAAAGCTGATCGTTCATGCGAAAGATCGCCCGGCGGCGCTGCGTCGGATGGCGGCGGCCCTGCGCGCGACGGCGGTACTTGGCGTTCCCACCAATGTGGCCTTTTTACAGGATGTCGTCGCACACCCGACCTTCGTGGATGGCGCATACACGACCGCCTTCGTCGAAGAGCAGTTGCCCGGCTGGCTGCCGACGCCGGCTGAAATCTCGCCCGCCTTTGCGCTTGTGGCTGCGCTGGCCGAACTGACCCGAACACCAGCCCGGTCGGCGCACGACGCCGGGCGGGCAACCCCCTGGGACCGCGCCGACGGATTCCGGATGGGAGTCTGACGGGAGATGGAGCTGTGTTTCCGCCACGGCGCGGAGGAAGTTGTGGTTGAAATCGAGCGCGCCGGCGAGTCGTTCCGCGCGCGAGTAGCCGCAGCAGACTACGAGATGGAGCTCATCCGGCGCGAAGGCTCCGCACTCGTCGCGCGCATCGGCGACGAGATCGTCCGGGCGTCCGTCGCCTGGGACGGCGGCGACTGGTGGGTCTCGATTGAAGGGCGCGCGGTGCGGCTGGAAAGGGCGCGCGGTGCGACGCGGCGCAGCGCCGGTCACTCCGGAGAGGACGCGCTGATGGCGGCCATGCCCGGCAAAGTGCGCGCGGTTCTCGTCGCGGCCGGAGACCGCGTGGCCTTCGGGGAAACGCTGATCTTACTGGAGGCGATGAAAATGGAACTGCGCGTCACCGCCCCGCATGACGGAGTCGTGGGCGATGTGCTCGTCGCGGAAGGCGATGTCGTCGGACGCGGGCAAATGCTGATCGAATTGGAGATGCAGGTAGATTCACCAGCACAAATGTACGCAGATACCCTTTCAGGAACCATGTAAACGCTGATTCACCAGGATCAGCTCGATCGACGCAATCGGTGGGAATCAGCGCCCAGAAATCTTTTGGCGTCACCGTCCGACAAACCACTACAACAACCCCGCTGCCCGCGCCTTTGCCAGCGTGTTTTCTGCCACGCGCACCACGGGCATGTCAACCATCTTGCCGTCTAGTGCAAATGCGCCCGTTCCGCGCGCAGTGTGTTCTGCGAACGCGTCCACGATGCGCCGCGCCTGCGCGACTTGCTCCGGAGTCGGCGTGAACGCCCGGTGGATGGGCGCGAGTTGGCGCGGGTGAATGGCCTGCTTGCCGTCGTATCCCAGCTGCCTTCCGAATTCGGCCTCGCGTTCCAAACCCTGCTCGTCTCGGAAATCCACATAAACCATGTCGATAGCCTGAAGGCCGTGCGCGGCTGCATAGGCCACAACGGCGCTGCGCGCGTACAGGACCTCCCACCCCTCGGCGGTACGCGTTGCGCCAACGTCGCCGGCATAGTCTTCCGCGCCGAATGCCAGCGCCTCCAACCGCCCGCCAGTCGCGGCGATGGCGGGCAGGTTCACAAGGCCGCGCGATGTCTCTATCAGCGCGATGATCGGCGCGCCGTCCATTTCCGGGTGGGCATCCATCTCTGCCGCCAGCCGGCGCACTTGCTCAGGCGACTCGACCTTCGGCAACACAATGCCCTCCGGTCCGGCCGGCAGCGCGGCCGCCAGATCGTCTGCCTCCAGCCCGGACCCAATCGGGTTGATCCGTACGAGCCGCTCCGGGGTCGCCGCCGGCGGCGCTTGCAGCATCTCCGCAACAATCGCGCGCGCGGTGGCCTTGCTATCGAGCGCAACGCCGTCTTCGAGGTCCATGCAAATACTGTCGGCGGCGAGTGAGAGCGCCTTCTCGATTTTGCGCCGGTCATCGCCCGGCATAAACAGCAGCGAGCGGCGGGTGTGCGTCATTGTGGCCGCCGAAGAAACATCACAACCCGCTCGAATCGAACAACCACCGCGCCGTCCTGATTGCGCCCGGTATGGCGCAGCCGCACAATGCCCCGGTCCGGCCTGGTCCGCGAAAGGCGTTTGTGGAGCACTTCTGATTCCACATACAGCGTGTCTCCGGGGAACATCGGGCTGGGGTGCGACACATCTTCGTACCCCAGATTGGCGACGATTGTGCCCTCCGTCAGGTCCGGCACCGTCATCCCGACCGCCAGGCTGAGCGTCAGCAAGCCGTTCACAATCGGCCGCCCGAATTGCGATTTGGCTGCAAAGTCAGCATTGAGATGGAGCGGCTGTGTGTTCATCGTGAGTGCACAGAAAAACACATTGTCCGCTTCGGTAATCGTACGGCCAAGAGCGTGTTGAATACGGTCGCCTACTTCAAGCTCTTCAAAGTATTTCCCAGACATGTGTCAGTCCTGTTGCGGTCTCCAGTTTCGGGCGCCATCGCGGCTGTTCGCTGGCCATCCGGCTGCGCACTGCTCACGGCGCAGCGCGACCGCACCGGCGTGCACACCGGCCAATTATCGCACGCGCCCGTGGCAGTTTGCAATCGTTGAAGGTATCATTGCTCCTGACAAACCTGGGAGGACGCCGACGGTTCGTGGCAAAGCGGCGCCTGCAGCCACCCGCACATTCAACAATGCATCTGGAGAACATCTTAAGGAGACCAAGCAATGTTAATCAGCGAACGTCAAGCAGCGGCAATGAGTGCGCAGATCGGGCGCGAATTCGGCGCAATGCTACAGTACGTCGCCGTGGCAGCGTATTTCGACCGCGAGAGCCTGCCGCAGTTAGCCGAGCGTTTCTACGCCCAAGCTGAAGAGGAGAAGATGCACGCCATGAAGTTGGCGCATTACGTCACCGACGCTGGCGGCAATCTCGCCATCCCGGCGGTAGCGGCCCCAAAGTCCGACGTCCAGTCGGCCGAGGAGGCGGTGCAGTTGTCACTCGATTGGGAACTCGAAGTGACGCGCCAGATCAACGATCTGGTGCGCATCGCCGTCGAGGAATCGGATTTTCTGACGCAGAACTTCCTGCAGTGGTTCGTGAACGAGCAACTGGAGGAAGTCAGCACGATGGAGACATTGCTCAGGACGGTGCAACGCGCCGGCGACAACCTGCTGCTGGTCGAGGAGTTCATCGCGCGTGAACCTAATCCATCGGGCGCATAACGCCTGCGCCGTCTTACACAACGTGCAGCGCGCAGCGCGCGCAAACCACCTATCCTCAAGGAACCGCCATGCCCGTTCACGTCAAAGTCTTTAGCGATTACGTTTGACCGTGGTGTTTCATGGCCGAGTCCAGTCTGGACTCGCTTCAGCACACCCGCGACGTGATCGTGGAATGGAAAGCGTTTGAGCTGCGGCCCGGCGGCAAGTTCCCCGGCACGCCGGAGCAGGAAGCCGCGTATCGCCGCATGATCGCGGAGAAACACGAGCCCATGTGGGCGCACGCGAGAGAGAATTTCGGCCTGGAGATGCGCGAAGGCCCGTGGGGTGTAAACTCCCGCCCCGCGCTCGAAGGCGCGCGCTTCGCCCGCGAACACGGTCTGGAGCGCGCCTACAATAAGGCGTGTTTTGCAGCACACTGGCAAGCGGCGCGGCGGCTTGACGACATGGATGTCCTCGTGGACATCGCAGAGTCTGCCGGCCTCGACAGCGCCGCATTTCGGGCCGCCGTCGAATCCAAGGCCTATCGGGCCGAGGTCGAGCGAGACCTGCAAGAGGCCTACCAATCCGGCATCAGCAGCATCCCCGCGTTCGTTTTCGGGGATCACTATCTGGTTTCAGGCGCGCAGCCGGCCAGCGTGCTCTCGCAGGTCGTGGATCGGTGCATCGAAGAGGGTCGCGTTGTTGACAGCAGCTAGCCAATGACCTGGCTAGACCGGCTGTTGGGCCGGGGCAGTCTCTCCTCACCAGCACGAGCGGCGCCGGTCGCAGCCCGTCTCCCTACTCCGCCCCCGCTGCAGCGGAACGTGCTGGCAGTCGTACATGATCCGGTCTTCCCTGCCCGGGGCAACCAGAAGCTCCACGCCGTCATGCGTTGGAACGATCCGTATGATCTGGCGCAGCGCTACATCGACGATGTGCACACCTGCAGTCATGGCTACGCCAAATTTGAGATTGTGGACTCGGTAGAGGTGGCCGGCTTCCCGGTCAAGGCTGACGGATTTGTCTATGCGCCTGATACGTATCTGGCTTGCTGGCAACGCGGCGCCGGCTTCCACCAACCGGACGGCGTGGACTATTATCGGCTGCTGCAGAAGTTCGATGTTCTGGCGCGCATCGCGCGGGGCGAGATCGACGAGGTCTGGCTCTTCGGGTTCCCATACGCAGGTTATTACGAGTCGATCATGGGCGGCCCCGGCGCGTTCTGGTGTAACGCCCCACCCCTTGCCGGCACGGAGCACGCCGCGCGTCGCTTCGTCGTCATGGGCTTCAATTACGAACGCGGTTTGGGCGAGATGCTGGAAGACCTCGGCCACCGCGCCGAGTCTATTATGGCGCAGGTCTTCCGCGATCGGCGCGGTGAACGCAACCTATGGGAGCGCTTCACGCGCCACGAGAAAACGCATCCAGGACGTGCTGAATGCGGCAACGTGCACTTTGCGCCAAACAGCGAGCGGGACTACGATTGGGGCAATTCGCGTCCCGTGTTGAGCCGCTGCGATAGCTGGCAACACTTTCCGCCTGGGGGAAGCGCTCCACGCAAGGTGAACTGCAATGAGTGGGGAAACGGAGACATTCGCGCCCACCACCTGTGGTGGTTCGAGCACTTTCCGCATTTCACCGGGGAGACCGACGGCCTCTCACATAACTGGTGGGAGTACGTACTGGACCCAGGCCGCGTCCCGTAGCGCCTATCCATCCCCCCGCGCAGTCGCGCTGGCGGCAATGACGGCGAACGGCAAGTTCGACCCCACGCAGCCAGTTGCCATCGGGCCAGCAACGGATCGGTGCGCGCATTGAGAAAAAGGAAATCGAATGTCGCCCGCGATCGGTGGGCGGACCGCGGAGCGTTGCCAAGCCGCATCCCACGCCCGTGCAGGAGCAGGAACCACCGGCATTGCGGGCGTTGCCGCGCCCTTTGCCCACCAAAGGAGAGCCAATATGAAGACTCGGATGGGGCTGCTGTGTACCGTGCTGCTGGCGGCTTTCCTGGCCTCGGCCTGTGGTATTAATGACGAGGGCGAGTCGCCGGACGCGGCCACGGCAACACCCGAAACAACGGCGGCGACCTCCGAGCCAGGTACTCCCCCGCCGCTACCCACCCCGGGCGGTGTAGAACCCGAAACTGTCCCAACCCCCGGCGCCTCAACTGCAATCGCCACGGACGCATATTATGTGGGGCAAACCGGCTGTAACGACGCGGGTCCCGGCGATCAACAGACGCCTTTCTGTTCCTTCGAGGCCGCCCTCGGCCGCCTGCAGCCGGGCGATACGCTCGTCATCCAGGCCGGCGTCTACACCGAACCGCTGCTGGTGGAAGGGGTCGCCGCCAGCGCCGACGCGCCCATCGTCATTCGCGGCGCAGCGCGAGACGCGGTCATCTTTGACGGCGGCTGTCCCGAATTCCCTTGCAGCGCTGACGATGTCAACTCGGACCAAAACTGGGAGGGAATGGCGATCATCATCGGCGGCGACTATGTGACGCTCAGCGATATCACGGTGCGGAATAATATCGGCATGGGGATTACGATAGAGGGCGGGGATCACACAACTGTCACGAATACGCTGATTGACGGCATGGGGAACGGCGGGATCATCGTCGAAGGGGACCCCGTAAACCCCCAAATTATTGACAACGAAGTGCGGCGCACGAATCTCGGCTGGCTGGATGAGGGCGGTACGTTTCACGAGGGCGATAACGAAGCGATCTCCATCATACGCGCTGCCGGGTTCATGGTGGCAAACAATAACATGCACGATGTCTTTGAGGAGGGCATTGTCATCAAAGAAAGTTCGACTGGCGGCGACGTGTACGATAACCTCGTGGCGCGTGCCTGCGCGGTGGGCGTCTATATTGACGAGGCGCACGAGGTGCGCGTCTACAACAACCGCGTTTCCGACACCGGCTACTATCTCACCGAGGCCGGTCAGAAGCAGCCTTGTAGCAACTATTTCGTGTACGACGAGGGTGTACTTGGCGATTACTATGGCAGCGCCATTCAACTGTCCGTCGGCGACCTGGGCGAACTGAGTCAGGGCCTGCTCACGGACGTTCAGGTGTATCAGAATCTCGTCTGGGGCTGTCACTTGAACGGACTGGAAACATGGGATGAACTGCTGGCAAGCGGCACAGGCGCAGGCCAGATGACCGGCGTCCGCATCTACAACAATGTCTTTTACGGCTGCGGCGTTGATGGCGTAGGCGCGGGCATCCGGCTGGAAGACATTGAAGATGCGGAGGTGGTTAACAACATCATCGCCCTCAATTCTGAGGAAGGTATCATCGGGAATGGCGTCGAGAGCAGTGCCATCTCCCATAACCTGTTCTACTTTGTGGAAGATTCGCAGGAGCCGGTAGGCCCCGATTATGTCCTCGGCGATCCCCGCTTTGTGGATCCGGCCAACGGCGACTTCCACCTGCAAGCCGACAGCCCGGCTATTGATCGCGGCGTGGACGTGAGCTTGCCTGCGGTGGGTGCGCCTGACATCGGGGCAATCGAACACGGCCTGCCCGATTCAACACAGGCGGCCACTACTGCGCCTTCTGCCACTACCGGCGATTGGCAGCGCCTGCCGGTGGACACCACCTGGCAGTGGCAACTGGACCAACCTATCGACCAGTCTTTCGACGTGGACATGTACGACATCGACCTGTTCGAAAGCGACGCCAGCGTCGTAGATGCGCTGCACGCTCAGGGGCGCAGTGTCATATGCTACGTTAGCGCGGGAAGTTGGGAGGATTGGCGGCCCGACAAAGACCAATTCCCGGAAGCAGTCATCGGCAAGAACTACGCCGGCTGGGCCGGCGAGAAATGGCTGGACATCCGCCAGATTGATCTGTTGGCCCCGATCCTGCGCGCGCGCCTGGACCTCTGTCGGGACAAAGGCTTCGACGGCGTCGAGCCGGACAACATCGACGGTTACACCAACAACACCGGCTTCCCGCTTACCGAGGCTGACCAGATCGCATACAACATCTGGCTGGCGGAGGAAGCCCACGCGCGCGGCCTCTCGATTGGCCTGAAGAATGATTCCGAACAGGTCGCCGACCTGCTGCCCTATTACGATTGGGCGCTGACGGAGGACTGCTTCGACCAGGACTGGTGCGAGGACATGCTGCCGTTCATCGAGGCCGGCAAGCCGGTCTTCGCCGCTGAGTACACGGACACGGGCATTGCGCTCGAAGACTTCTGCCCGCAGGCGGGTTCGTGGAACATCAGCGCGATACTCAAGAACCGCGACCTGGACGCGTATCGAGAGGCATGCTCGTAACCGAAGTGACAGTCACCTTAAGGTGACTGTCACTTGGATGCTCACCTGGATGCTTGCAACCATGCCCTACGCCAGAAAAGACCAAATCACCTGGCTCCCCGGCCACTATTATCACCTCTGCAACCGGGGGCGCGCCAATTCACTATATTTCGTGAGGAAGATAACTACCTATTCGTTCTTTCCCGCGTCAAGAAGTACTGTGCAGCCTTCAGGATATCCATGATCGCGTACTGCCTGATGCCCAACCACTATCACTTCCTGGTACGGCAAGATACGGAGCGCCCGGCCGGACTCTTGCCGCAACGAGTGTTCAACAGTTATACCAAAGCCCACAACAAGCGCTATGAGCACAGCGGCACGTTGTTTGAACATCGCTACCAGGCCAAACGCGTAAACGCCGAGCAATATCTTCTCCATCTATGCCGCTATATCCATGCAAACCCGGTTAAGGATGGAATAGTATCCACTCTCGGAGACTGGCCTTATTCCAACTACGCCGAATGGATCGGCGCTCGCCAGGGCGCGTTGGTTGACAGAGCCTTCGTACAAGTGCATTTCCCCTCACCCAAACGCTATGAAAAGTTTGTCATAGATTATCTCAAAACCCGGTACTTGCCAGAAGATGTCAAGAACTACCTGGAATCGCTTTCAAAGTGACAGTCACCTTCGAGGTGACTCTCACTTGGACGCCCTCCTCCGTTTCGTAATCACCGCGCTCATCCTCGCCGCGCAGGCATGTAGCGTTCCCTTTGGGGAGGATGACGAGGCTGCATACGATGCCGCGCCGCTCGCCACATCTGCCGTATTCGGCGAGAACGAAACACCGCAAGCGGCCGCCGTCGCCGAGGCCGCTCCGGTCACATTTACAGACGAATGGTCGCCCCCGCGCACGGCGGCTGAGTGGAGCTCGACTCCAGTGCGCGGTGCGGTTATCGAGATCGGCTACGGTGGGCCGGACGAATACAACGATCCGCCCTACCCTTCCTCGGAGGACCTGCAACAACTGCGCGCGCTCGGCGCGCGCGTCGTCGCGCTGGAGTTCCAATTCGCATGGACGATTAAACCGCCGTATCAACCCGATGAAACCCAGATTGCGCTGCTGGAGGCCGCGCTGGACAACGTGGCGGCGGCCGGCCTCTACGCCGTCGTCGCCGTGCGCAACGGGCCGGGCCGCAACGCCATGATGCCCGACGTAGACGACGCAGATGTGATCACGACTCTCTACACGGACGAGGCCACGCAGGACGCCTACGGGGAAATGCTACAGGACGTGGTGGAGCGCTTTAACGACCGCCCGGAGATCATTGCCTGGGAGCCGCTCGTGGAACCGGCGCTCGATTGGTTCCTCACGCAGGAGGAAGATGCGCCTTACTCGCAGGCCGCCGCGCTGTGGAACGACCTCGCCCCCGACCTGATCGCCGTCATCCGCGCGGTAGACCCCGAGCGACCGATCCTGATCGAGCCGGTCAATTGGGGCGGTCCGGGCGGGTTCGCGCTGCTCGACCGCTTCGACGACGACAATCTCGTTTATTCTCTGCACACCTACGAGCCGTTTGCCTTCACGCACCAACAGGAACCACCATACACGGCCTACCCCGGCGTCTTCGACGGCGAAGCATTCGACCGCGCCGCGCTGGATGCGCTGCTCACGCCGGTGGACGACTTTCAGGCGCGGCATGATGCGCCCATCGTCGTGGGCGAGTGGGGCGGCATCCGCTGGCTGCCGGGCATCGAGCAATATATTTCGGATCAACTGTCGTTATTCGAGCAGCGTGGCTGGAGCTGGCTCTGGTACGCCTGGGATGACGAGGAATGGGACGAACTGGGCTTCGAACTGCAAATGGGGCCGGCGCGCGACGACCCGGCCTACGACCCGTCCATCCCCGCATTCGCGCCCATCGTCGCCGCCTGGCAGGCTGTGCTGCCCGTCAATGCCCCGCAAATTGCCGCTCCGCCCGTTCCATTCGCATACGAGACCCGCGCCGACGGCGCAGTGCGCCTCACCGACCCGCCCGCCGGGGCAAGTGACCAGAACCCGGCCTTCTCGCCCGACGGGCGCTATCTGATCTTCACGCGTTTCCTGAACGGCTACAACATCGGCCCGGCGGAAGTCCACCGGCTGGACCTGCAGACCGGCGACGTGCTCCGGCTGACCCCCGTCGAAGACCAGGACAACGTCAACCTGCCCGGTTCCTCCTGGAACCCCGCCAACAATCGCATTGTGTTCGCCTCAGACCGTGGGGAGTCCGACGACCTGTGGCGCGTCGCGCCCGATGGGCGCGACTTCAGCCCCATCACCTCTCACGCCGGGCCACCCTGGTACATTGAGCCGTCCTGGTCGCCGGACGGCGCGTGGATCGTTTTTGAGGCTGACAACGATGTCCCCGATGACCGGCAGCAAGGGAGCATCTGGAAAGTGCGCGCCGATGGTACGGATTTAACCACCCTGACCGACGGCCCAGCCCAGGGGGTGGATGATCGCCAGCCGAACTGGTCGCCGGCCGGGGA
>JBHHUI010000037.1:0-10558 GCA_046753805.1 Anaerolineales bacterium | reverse complement strand
GGATTACTCTGGGCGCACTCGTGCTCACGAGTTTTCTGGGTACGTGGGACGGCGCCGCGCCAGTCGTAGCTCTGCCGGCGATTACGCGCGAGTTCGGAGTCGGGATCGACGCGGCCGTGTGGGTGCTAACTATTGGGAGTCTGCTCTTCGCCGTACCGATGGCCATTTTCGGCAAACTCGGCGATATGGTCGGCCATCGACGCATCTATCTGTGGGCCATCGGTGCCTATGCTGTCTTGGCGTTGGGCTCTGGCCTGGCGCCCACTTTTGGCTGGCTGATCTTTTTCCGGGCGCTCCAGGGTATCGGCAGTTCGCCGGCATTCACGGCCACGATGGCGCTCATCGCGACGCTCTTCCCCCGCGAGGAGCGCGGCCGTGCCATGGGGCTGATGGGCATGGCCGCCTCCATCGCGTGGGCGACGGGCCCCCTGGCCGGGGGTATGTTGATGCGCTGGTTCTCGTGGCGGGCGATCATGTTTGCCGAAGTCCCCGTCGCGCTCGCAGCCTTCGTGCTGGCCTGGCGCCTGATGCCGCAGGACGCGCATCACAACCGACAGAAATTCGATGTTTTGGGGGCGGGCGCACTGACGGGAGCTGTGTTGACGATGATGTTTGCGTTGCGGATGGTGGGTATCTGGGGTTGGGCGGGCGCGCCGACGATAGCAGCGGGCGTAACCGCACTCGGATTGCTCGTACTTTTCATCGTGACCGAACGCCGTGCGAGCGAGCCGTTTGTGCCTTTGGAGCTGTTCGCCAACATTCGCTATTCGATCGCAACGTTGTTCAGTATCGTCCAAATGGCGACGCTGTTTGGGAGCATGTTGCTCATGCCGCTATTCCTGCAGGAAGTTAAGGGATACGACGCAGCCCGCGCCGGTCTGTTGATCGCCGGCCTCTCACTCGCGCGCATCGTGTTTGATCCACTGGCGGGTAGAGTGGCCGAAGTGCGTGGTAGCCGGTTGCCGAGCCTCGTCGGCTCCTATTTGATTGCCGCTACGGCCTTGTTTATTGCCGTCACGCTGTCGGCGTCCATGTCGGACTGGATCATCGTGTTGGCGATGATTCTGCTCGGCATAGGCATTTCGCTTGGCCGCACTCCGGTGAACACGGCGGTAACACATGTGATTGACGCCGAACGGTTGGGGTTAGCCCTGGGCGTGTTTAGCATGCTCACATTCACGGGCGGTTCGCTGGGGCAGGCCTTTTTCGGAGTACTCCTGCGCGAACTGTCCGGCGCCGGCAACGCGCCACTGGCGTCAGCGCAGCCGTCTATGCTGCTAACCGCATTCGGCGTCGCATTTGGAATTGTGGCCGTCGTGGCCTTGATCGCGTCGCTGTTTGGCCTGCGCTTGCCAACCCGGGAGATGATGAGTGGACCTATTGCAGCCCACAGTTGAATTTATTCTGCCGCACATTGACGACGCCTGGCGGCGGTTGCAGGACTGGTTGGCCGATTTGACGGACGACGAATTCAACTGGCGTCCGACTGATAATACGTGGCATCTGGAGGAGCGGGATGGCCGCTGGACGATCCCTTACTCGTGGATACCGCCGGAGCCTGCTCCTTTTACGACCATCGGCTGGCGTCTGGCGCACCTGGCGACTTCAAAGGCGCTGATTGTCTCGCACGCATTTGGGGACCGTCGATTGAGACTGGCGGACATCGATCTGCCGCATTCAGCCGCTGAGATGCTTATTTATTTGGGCAAGCGCCACGGTGAGTTTGTACATGTGATCGCCAATTTGACAGATGCTGATCTGGCGCAGCCACGCTGGACAGAGTGGGGCGAGCAGCGTACGACGGCCGCGATCATCGGCGGCGAAATCTTGCACGACGTTGAGCACGGGGCTCAGATTGCTGCAATTCGCGAGTTGTTCCGGCACCGCTATTCGGGAGGACATCATGGGTAAACGATATATAGATTTGAGTCTGCCAATCGAAACCGCCGGTCAATTCTCGATGGTGCCGCGCAATGAAATTTGGGGTCAGGAAGAAGTCGATACTTCCATCGTCTCGATCTCGCGGCCCGGCGAATGGCCAATGCACAAATTCGAGATGAGCACGGAGAGCTACACACACGTGCATGTGCCGGCCAACCTCTATAAGGATGGCTGGACGAACGAGAAAGTGCCCACCAACATGTTCTTTGGCGAGGCGGTGGTCTTCGATATGAGTCACAAACAGGAGCTTGAGCCTGTAACCGCTGCCGACCTGGAAACCGCTGGAATAGAAGTGAAGCCGGGGGACATGGCGATTGTTCGTACTGATTGGAGCGACAAACACTGGGGCTCAGCAAAGTTCTGGGCGGAAATGCCGTACCTGGCAGAAGATGGCTGCGACTGGCTCTTGGAACGCGGCATCAAAGCGTATGTTTCCGACACCTACAACGACCTCCCGCTCGCGAAACACTGTGACGCTTGCGGGCGGTTGGAGCCGACCAATCTCGGCAGCCCGACGCACTATAAGTTTCTCAAGAGTGACGTCATTCTGGTGGAGTACGTGACCAATCTCGGCGCATTGCAGCGGTCGCGGGTGGAACTGGTCTGTCTGCCTCTCAAGCTTTCGGGTGTCGGCCAGTCGCCGGCGCGCGTGGTGGCCATCGAAGATGAGTAGCGCTCCATTTGACGCGGTTGCCCAGCGCTACGCGGAACGCGTTGCGCCCCGGTTTCAGGAGCCGGCGAGCGATCTGGTCGAACTGGCGCAACTCCAGCCGGGGGAGCGCGTGTTAGACCTTGGCACGGGACCCGGTACTGCAGCTTTGATTGCGGCCCGCCGGGTATTGCCGGACGGCGCATTGGTCGGCGTCGATCAGTCGGCGGCCATGCTAGAGATCGCCCGTACGAATGCGAATGACGCGGGGCTGGCAATCGAATTCCTGCAGGCTGACATCGAAACGATCGACCTGGCGAGTGGCCCGTTCGATGTCGCACTTTCCAGCTTCGGCCTTGGCCGGACCGATCCGGCGAAGTCGCTGCCCGCTATCCGCAAGCTGTTGCGCCCCGGCGGCCGGTTGGTGCTTTCGCAGTGGGGGCCGGGCAGTCAGGCGGCCGGTTTATTTTTCGATCTGTTGCGCAAGCGGCGGACCAACCAGCCGGCGCCGGAGCTTGAAGAGATGCGCTCCGCCGATCTCATGGCCCGTGCGTGGTATTCGGAATTCAACACGCCGCAAGCCATCAGTGACCTTCTGGGTCGCCATGGATTCCGGGATGTGCAGGCCGAAATGCGCACGTACAAGTTTCAATACGAGAATTCAAATGCTTATCTCGAGATGTCCTTGTCGTTTCCCTTGGCGCATGCGGAGTTCGCGGCGCTCAGTCCGGGGAGTCAGCGGATGTTTCAGCACGAATTCAACGCGCTCACTGCGCCACTGCGTGGGCCGAAACGTTCGGTCATCTCAGAAGATACAGTATTGTTCGCGGCTGCTTATCTGGAGCCGGCCGACTTGTAAGGGAGGTAACGTAACGAATGTTGTATCGCTTCGAATACTATCGCGCACACTCGGTGGATGAGGCGCTGGGACTGCTCGCCGAGAAAACCGAATCCGAACCATTGGCCGGCTGTACGAACATACTGGTCGATGCGCGCGCGCTACGCAAAGTCCCCAAAGCGGTCGTTGACATAAGCGCCATTGACGATTTGCGCTATGCGCGCCGGGATAACGGAACGGTCCGGCTCGGTTCGCGCACCACATTGTCCGATTGTTTTCACGGGTCGTTCATTGAGCAGCACGCCCCGTTGCTGAAAATGATGGCGGCTGAATTCGCCGGCGAACTGATTCGCAATCGGGCCACGTTGGCCGGGAACATGGCGTATGGATCGCCGGCTGCTGACGTCGTGCCTCCGTTGCAAGCGCTCGACGCTACTGTCACCGTGGTCAGCAAAGCGGGCAGCGCGCGCGACATTCCAATGACCGAATTCTCTCTAGGTCCCCGCAAGACCGCGCTGCAACCGGGCGAGTTGATTACTGAAATCTCCTTCCCAGCGCCGCAGGGTGAGGTCAAGAGCGGTTACTTCAAGTTTGCGCTCCGCAGAGCGATGGCTATTTCACTGGTAAGCGGCGCGGTCGTGCTTCGCATGGATGGCGACAAAATCGGCAGCGCCGCGTTGTCGCTGGGGGCGGTATCGCCCGCGCCTTATCGCGTTACAGCAGCTGAACAACTCTTACAGGGCGAAAAGCCGACGGAAGCGCTCGTGCGTGAGGCGGCGAAAGTGGCGGCTGCTTCGGCTAGCCCAATTACGGACATACGGGCTTCGGCGGAGTACCGTAAGGAAATGACCGAGGTTATGACACGCCGCATCATCGAACAGGCGCTTGGGTGGAGATAAATCATGGACCAGACACACACAATTCGGCTCTCCATCAACGGCGTGGAAGAGGAAACCGTAGTAAAGCCGTACGCGACGCTGCTGGATGTGATGCGCGATCAGCTTGGGCACATTGAGGTCAAGGAGGGCTGCGCCGTAGGAGACTGTGGGGCTTGCGCGGTATTGCTGAACGGCGAGGCGGTTTGTACTTGCCTGACGCTGGCGCGCCAGGCCGACGGCGCTGAAATCACGACCGCTGCCGGGCTGGGTACGCCCGACAATCTGCATCCGTTGCAAGAAGCGTTCATGGACTACGGAGGAATCCAGTGTGGATTCTGTACGCCGGGTTTGGTCATTTCGTCCAAAGCGCTGCTGGACCATAACCCGCATCCGACTCGTCATGACGTAAAGGTGGCCCTGTCTGGGAATTACTGCCGCTGCACCGGATACGAGCAGGTGCTGGAGGCGGTCCTCGCCGCGGCCGCGAAAATGGATGGTCAACGTGGGTGATACGGCTGCGAATGGCGGTGGAAAGCGAGGCCGCTTGTTAGACGGGCGACCGGACCTTGTCGGTCCGGACTGGAGCGCCTCGCGCATCGTTACCGTCGATACAGGCGCGATGGAGATTCCCGAGGTTGCGATCATCGGCCAGCCCATTCCGCGCATCGACGGCGCCATGAAAACTACGGGTTTGCAGCGCTTTGGAGCCGACTATTACGTGGCGGGCATGCTGCACTTGAAGGTGGTTCGAAGCCCGCATCCGCATGCGAAGGTGCTCAGTATCGACCCGAACCCGGCCCTGGAACAGCGGGGCGTCGAAGCCGTGATTACCGCCGCCGACATCAAAGGGCTTAATCGTCATGGTCTGGCCGGGCCCAATCGTCCCGCGCTCATTCCGGTCGGGGACAACGTGCGCTACATCGGCGATCCCGTCGCAATAGTGGCGGCCGAAACGCTTGAACTGGCCGAGCAAGCGGCGGAATTGGTCCGCGTGGAATACGAGCCGCTGCCGGCAGTATTTGATCCCGCCGCCGCGCTCGAACCGGGCGCGCCCATGCTGAACTACGACGGCGATGACAACGTCGTCAGTACGTATGAATTCGAACGGGGCGATGTTGACGCCGCGTTGCGTGCGTCGGACGTCGTCATCGAACGTACGTACTCCGTGCCGTCGCAGGAGCACGTACAACTGGAACCGGAGGCCGGCATTGCGACGGTCGATCCGGAAGGGTACCTCACCATCTACGCGGCCAGCCAGGACCCGATCTACATCTTGCGCATGGTCAGCCAGGCGCTGGGTGTAGCCCAGAGCAAAATCCGCGTCAAATCGCTGGTCTCAGGCGGCTCCTTTGGGGTCAAGTCGCATATCAACGTCCAGGTGCACCTGGCGCTGGCGGCGCTGGTCACGAAACGACCAGTCAAACTCGTCTGGACGCGGGAAGAGTCGATCGCGGCGCATCCGCACCGCCATCCGGCCGTGCTGCAGTACCGTTTTGGCGCAGATCAACATGGGAAATTCACGGCGCTGGACGTGAACGTGCTCGCTGATTCGGGGGCTTATCCCACAAGCTCCATGTGGGTGTTTAAGGTGCTGTGCAATGCCGTCCCGGGTCCGTACGACTTTCCCAACATTCGCGTGCGCGGCAAGGTCGTAGCCACAAATAACCCCATCAAAGGCACCTTTCGCGGCTATGGCGACCCGCAGGGGTTCACCCCGACCGAAATGACCGTCAATTTGATGGCCGAGCGACTCGGCATTGACCCGGTCGAGATTCGGTTGTTAAACGGCCACACCGCCGAATCGGATCTGCCGCAGCATGGCGTGGTGAATGATCACCCCATTATGCTGGAAGAGACCGTGCGGCAGGCGCTGGACATTGCCGGCCCCAAACCGGCGCCGTCGCGGCCCGGCGTAAAAGTGGGCCGTGGTCTGGGGTGTGTCATGCCAAGTTTTGACACGGCCGGGGGCAAGTGGGGGGCGATGGCCGGCACGGCCGCCAACGTGGAGATTCTGCCTGACGGGGACGTCGTGGTGCGCTGCGGGGTCTCGGAGATCGGGGTTGGGATTACGACTGTATTGGCGCAGGTGGCGGCAGAGGAGTTGGGCGTCGATATCGAACGCGTCGAAGTTGTTTTCGGCGATTCGCTGATAAGTCCCAAGGCAGGACCGAGCGTGGCATCGCGCCAGGCCTATACGGCCGGGAACGCCGTACAGCAGGCGTGCCAGATACTCCGCGAGCGCATGACGCAAATCGCTGCGCGCGATCTTGGCGTCGAAGTTGACGATGTTTTTCGCGCCTGGGGAAAGTTCGTGGTTGAAGGCGATCCGTCCCGCAGTCTGACCGTGGGTGAAGTCGCTGCATCGATGTATGGCACCGGCGTCGACCGTGAAGCTTATTACTGGTTTCGGGCGCAGCACGCAGAGTATGGGCACTTGTATGTAACCGCGCTGGTGGACCTCGAAGTCGATATGGAAACCGGCCTGATCGAGATTCTGCAGGTGGTCAACAGTCACGACACCGGCAAAGCGCTCAATCCGCTTAATGTGCGCGGGCAGCTCATCGGCGGCGGCAGCCAGGGCATTGGCTGGGCGTTGATGGAGGACATGCTGGAAAAAGACGGGCATCTGCGCGCCGCTTCGCTCACGGAATATCTGACTCCGACTTCGATGGATATTCCCGGCGCTTACAAAACGGTAATTATCGAGGCGCCCTATCCGAGCGGCCCATACGGCGCCAAAGGGGTCGGTGAACACGGGATGGATTCGACTCCGGCCGCGATATTGAACGCCATTCATGACGCCACCGGCATTATGGTGGACTCATGGCCTGTAACGCCCGAAAAACTGTGGCGCGCGATCCGAGAACATGCGAATTAGTCGGGACGCATTGTTGGTAGCACGTCCTGCGGAGGGCTGCAATGTAGATGGAATCTGGACGTAGTCGATGAAGAACCTCAAAGTGATCGGCCGCCCGCTGCGTCGCGTAGACGCGTTCGAGAAGGTCACCGGCGCGATTAAGTACGGGATCGACCTGTCGGCCAGCGGCATGCTCATCGGCCGGACCAAGCGCAGCCCATTTCCGCACGCGCGCGTGATTGCGATCGATACCCGGGCGGCCGAGGCGCTCCCCGGCGTTGTCGCAGTTGTCACAGCGGCCGACATCGCCGGTACCAATCGGCACGGAATTGAGCGACAAGACCAGCCCGTGTTAGTCCCGCTTTATGACCGCGTGCGTATGGTGGGCGACCCCGTTGCAGCCGTTGCGGCGCGTGACCCGGAAACTGCGGAAGAGGCGCTTGACCTTATCCATGTCGAATATCAGGAGTTGCCGCCGGTCACGACGGTTGAGCAGGCGCTTGTTCCCGGGGCGCCGCTTGTACACGATGGCTTTGAACGGAATGTATGCAGCGAATACCACTACGCGCGCGGCGATGTCGAAAAAGCACTTGAAGAATCGGACCTTGTAGTCGAGGACATATTTGAATTGCCCCGACAGGAGCATGCTTATCTGGAGCGCGAAGGCGGCCTGGCGACGATCGACGCGAATGGCATTATCACCGTTTCTGCCGGGACGCAACGTCCGCGCTTTATTTTGACTGCAATTTCTGAGGCGCTTGGTCTGCCCGCGAGCAAAGTGCGTGTTGTCGGGACTCCCACGGGCGGCGCGTTTGGGGGAAAAGCGGACTTATCGATGCATGCCCTCGTGGCGTTGCTGGCGCACAAATCGCGCCAGGCGGTGCGACTCGTGTGGACCCGTGAAGAGTCGTTCGTTGCGAGCACAAAGCGCCATCCCATGGTTGCCCACGCCAAGCTTGCCGCGACGCGTGACGGCCAACTGACCGGCTTGAAGGTCGATCTGCTGGCGGACGCCGGCGCCTATGCTTCGCATTCGTTGATCGTGGCGTGGGCAGCCGGGACCTACTTTCCTGGCCCCTATCACGTTCCGAACTTGAAAATCGACGCTATGTCGGTATTCACAAACAATCCGATTTCGGGCGCCTGCCGGGGGTATGGACAGCCGCAGGCCATCCTCATTCTCGAAAGCCTGATGGCGGAATTGAGTGCGCGCCTTGAATTGGATCCGGTTGAGCTTCGCCTCCGCAATGGGCTGCACATTGGGATGCAACCTGGGTCGCCGCGTGTGACATTGGATTACGAACCGACCCTGCCGCAGACACTGGAGCAAGCCCTGGCTGCAGCCGGCCCGCTGCCCGCGCCGAGTGCGCCGCGTAGACAAGTCGGGCGCGGTATCGCATCCGCAATGCCAATATTTGATATTTCCACAGAGGACGTCGCCGATATGCGCGGCGTGGGCGCGCATGTGGAGTTGTTTACAGATGGCACGGCGCTGGTGCGCACAGGCGTGCCGGAGATTGGAAACGGAATTACCACCGTACTGGCGCAGGTGGCGGCTGAGGAGCTGGGCCTGTCCTTGGAGCAAATATCCGTATTGCACGGCAACACCGTTTCGACTCCAGACGCCGGGCCGGTTGTGGCCTCCCGACAGGCGTATTGTTCTGGCAATGCGGTGCGCCTCGCTGCATCTGACGTGCGTGCACGGGTATTGGAGGTTGCCTCCGACATCCTCAATGCGCCGCCGGACAGATTGGTGATGGAGGATGGACATGTGCGCGTCAACACGGATGGGGGCCGGTCAATTCCGCTTGAGGAAGTAACAGCGGTGTGCCACCGCACCGGCGTCGATCTCCTGGGGCAGGCCTGGTTTGCCGCGTCGCATGCGGACGCGGGCCATACCTTCATGACAAGTATCGCAGATGTCGAGGTTGACGAGGAAACCGGCCAGGTGCACGTGTTGCAGCTCGTGAACGCGCATGATAGCGGCCGGGCGCTAAACCCGTTGAATGTGAATGGCCAGCTCATTGGCGGCGCGCTGATGGGGCTGGGGTATGCGCTTTCGGAAGATTACGAGACGGAAGACGGGCATCCTGCATTCCCGCTGCGCCTCCACGACTACCTATTCCCGACGGTTCTGGATACGCCCGATAGATCAACGCCGGTCATCGTCGAACATCCGTATGAAACCGGCCCCTATGGCGCCAAGGGCGTCGGCGAGCATGGCACGGATGTAGCGCCGGCTGCGATTCTGAACGCCGTGTACGCCGTTACGGGCACACGCGTCAGTCGTCTCCCGGCGCTGCCCGAGCGGGTGCTCGAATCATTGCGTCGAGGGAGGTCGGTTCAGGCCGCGCGAGCGAGCGGCTTTGCTCTGGCTTCGGAAGTAGCCAGCGACTCGGGCGCTGCGAAAGATCAGGCCTCATGGCTCGCAAGCAAAACCGAATGAGACTCGCGCCTTGGTATGGGAGGGTATTCATGTTTCGTCCGAAAGTAATCTTCGTGCTCACTATCGGTGCGCTGTTCGTGGCCGCGTGCCAGCCGGCCGCCGAGCCGACGCCGGAACCGGGCGTCGCGGTTGACGGTATGGTTTACATTCCCGCTGGCTCTTTCATCATGGGATCGGACGAGCCGGCGCAGTGTGGGCACGACTGCAGCGAGGATCAGGACGTGGGTCCCGCCCGGCAAGTCGAAACCGCAGCCTATTGGATTGACGTCAATGAAGTGACGAATGGCCAGTATCTGGAGTGCGAAGAGGCCGGCGTTTGTACGCCGCCGAAAGTCAACGCAGCGGCCGGCCGGGCCGATTATCACACTTCGGTGGAGTTTGCAGACCATCCTGTGACATTCGTAACCTGGGATCAAGCGGTTACCTACTGTGGGTGGCGCGAGGGCCGGCTGCCGACAGAAGCAGAATGGGAACGGGCGGCGCGGGGCGACGACGGTCAACTCTATCCATGGGGTACGGAATATTCTGACGACGAATATCACCAATATGAACTGCGTAGCACCAACACGTATGAGGTCGGCCAATACGCCGACGCGACTGCGTGGGGCATCCACGACGCCGCCGGCAATGCCTGGGAGTGGACAGCCGACTGGCATGCGCCGTATCAAGACCCGCATCAGTCGCCGGCTGAAGGCAAGTTCAAGGTGATTCGGGGTGGAGCATGGCGTGGCTATGCGTTCTATTTTCGTTACACAGCGCGGCTCGAGGCGCCTCCGGCATTGGCGGGCCGCTTTGTCGGGATACGTTGTGCGCGCGATGGCTGAGGCTGACCGGGAGCACGCGTTGTCGGCTTTGCGGACGCTTGAAGCACACCGCAGCGTGCGGGAGTACCGGCCTGACCCGGTTCCGCCGGCTGCACCGTTGGAATCGTCCATACCGTGCGTCCTTC
>JBHHUI010000036.1:0-10566 GCA_046753805.1 Anaerolineales bacterium | reverse complement strand
TCTTTGATTTCCTGACCACCCTCCGTCTGATGCAGCACAAAAGTCAACAGTTCCACCGCGCGTGCGCTTTTCTCCTCGCCGCTATAAAGTTTGGCGACGCTCGCTAGAACTTCCAACGTCAGCGGCAGCGCCTCTATTTCCACGGTGAGGCGCAGGGCTTCGCTGTAGCGTCTTCTGGCTTCCTGGAGTGCGTCTGTCTTACAAGCCAGGTCGCCCAACTGCTGTAGAGAATCCGCGATGGCGCGGCGGTTACCGACTGAGCGATTGAGATCGAGGCTTTCCTGCAGCAACGCCTCGGCCTTCATGTACTCGCCCGCCAAAACAGCGGTTTGCCCGAGGTAGTTGAGCGCGGCCGACACGCCATGCCGGTATTCGATCTCGCGGTAAATATCCAGGCTCTGCTTGAAGAGCTGTGTCGCCTGCGCATAATCCTTGCGTCCCTGGGCAATCGTGCCCTGGTTGACAAGCGCCCGCGCCTCGCCGTAGCGGTCGCCAATCTGCCGCGCAAGCGCCAGGCTCTCTTCATAGAGCGGTTGCGCCCGGTCATAGTCGGCGGACTCGTCGCAGAGGGTGCTGGCCAGGTTGCTGAGCGCCAGGCACATTCCATATTGATCCTCAAGCTGGCGGTATATGATCAGGCTTTCCTGGAAGTGTTCGCGCGCGTCGGCATAGTTGCCCAACCAGTATGCGATCCGGCCCAGCAAATCGAGCGCCGGGGCCAGCTCCCCTTGCGCCCGCTGCGCCCGGCAAATCTCGATGCTTCGGTCAAGTAAGGTCTTGGCAGCCTCGTATTGAGATAGCCAGGCATGGAATTCTGCTTGCCGCACCCAAATCCTTGCCTGGAGCAGATCATCCGCTGCGGCTCTGGCGGCGGCAGCGGCTGCTGCAAATGCCTCCCGGCCCTCCTGCATCCAGTTGCGCGCCCAGTAGAAAAGATAAAGCCCTTCCATTGCCTGGGTGATGGCCGGCAAGTCTGCACGCGCCACGGCCCAGGCCCAGGCTGCGCGGATGTTCTCTATCTGTGCGCCAATTTCGGCCAGCGCCGCTTGTTGCCCCCAGCCCTTCAGGGTTTGCTCGCGCCGATGCAGGAAGCCGGCATAGTAGCTGCCGCGCAGGGCTTCAGCTGCTTCGCGTTCTTCCGGATTTGCTGCCAGTTCCTCGGCCGCGTATTGCTTCAAAAGCTCGTGGAGTTCGTATTGCCCTGCGGCGCGCTGGCTGAGAAACGATTTGTCCACCAGGGACAGGAGGATCGCCGGGCGGGCGTCGGCGACGGCCTGCGCTGCCGCGCGCCCGAACGGGCCGCGAAAGATGGAGAGTTTTCTAACCGCCGCTTTTTCGCCCTCCGAGAGCAGGCTCCACGAGTGACGAAAAACAGCCCGCATGGACTGGTGTCGTTCCGGTACATTGCGCAACGGGGTTGCCAGGAAATCGAGATCCGCTTCAATTTCGGCGAGGATTTCTTCGCAGGAGAATAGTCGCACCCAGGCGGCCGCCAACTCGACAGCCAGAGGCGTCCCGCCCAATAGTCGGCAGATGCGCCCGATATGAGGGTAATCCGCCTTTGTTGGAGAAAAATCTGAATATGTGCGCCGGGCGCTCTGGATGAATAGTTGGACAGCGCTGTAAGCTTCCGGGGCCACGGCGGTTTCCGCAGTCGCCTCCAGGGGCGCACGCAGCCCGGGCGTTTCAAAGAGCCATTCCTCCTGTAAGTTCAACCGCTCCCGCGACGTGACCAGCAGTTTCACGAGCGGGGCGCTGAGCAGAATTTCGGCCAGCAAGTCTACCCCCCTTTTCGTCCCCCCTGCAGGCGGAGGGGATGAAAGGGGGGTAAGCAGGTGTTCGAAGTTGTCGAGCAGCAGCAGGGCTTCTTTCTCACGCAAGTAGTCAAGCAGCTGCGCTTCAGGGTTCGTCTCGCCATCGAAGGAAAAGTTCAGCGCGTCGGCTATGGCGGGGACGATGAATTCAGCCGCGCTGACCGGCGCGAGAGGAACGTAGTAGACGCCGTGCAAAAAAGCGCCCGCCTTCTGGCGCGCGGCCTGCAACGCCAGGCGCGTTTTGCCAATACCGCCCGCGCCCACCAGCGTTAGCAAGCGGCAGGCGGGGTTCGCCAGACGTTCGCGGAGCTGCGCCAATTCGGCCTCCCGCCCGATGAAGGGCGTGGGATCAGGAGGCAAGTCAGGCGCTGCGACGGCGCTGCGGATGCGCTCGTAGAGCGCGGTCGTCTCCGGCTGCGGTTCGACGCCCAGTTCCGCCTGCAAAGTCGCCCGGCAGGTTTCGTATTGCGCCAGGGCGGCATTGCGCTGCCCACTGCGCGCCAGGAGCAACATCAACTGCCGGTGCGCCGCCTCGCGCAACGGGTCCAACTCCAACTGGCGGGCGGCGTACTCGATGCCGGCGCCGTAGGCGCCAACTGTCAACTCGTGCGCGACAATATCGTGCAACGCTTCGACGACCAACCGGCGCAACCTTTCACGCTCCACGAGCGCCCATTCTTCCAGACCGCGACTTTCGCGCACGTGGAAGCCGATCAGGAAATCGCCGCGATAGAGCGTCACAGCTTGCTGCAGGCGCTCGATGGCCGCCTCCGGCAGCGCGCCGCCCCCGGATTTCTGTTTTCGCGCGACCGCTATGTGGGCGACAAAGCGAGCCGTATCCAGTTGAACGTTGCTCTCGGGGTTAATCGCCGCCGTGTGGCGCGTGATGAGAATGTAGGCTTCCAGGCGCTTGCGCAGATTGGAGAGCAGCGCGCGCAGGTTCGCCAGCGCCTGTGCCTGGGGACGGTCGTCCCACAACAGGTCAGCCAGCGTTTCGCGGGCGTGAGGCTTTCCCGTATAAGCCAGGTAGGCAAGCAGCGCTTCGGCTTTGCGCGAGGCCAGCCCGGCGACCGGTTCGCCATCCTTCCGAATCGTCAGCCCGCCGAGCAGCGCGATTTCCAGCCGGTGCTCCAAAACTTACTCCTGTCTTCAGCCCTCGATTCTCTGTTGAAGGGAGGCCGGAAAAGGGGTGTGCGGATAGCCTACATGTCCGAGTAACCTCACGGCAAATCCATCGCGGCAAGAACGGTTTCGACCTCATCCAGGAATTCGGACAACTCAACCGCCCGGCGGCCTTCGGGGCTTGTATCGTGCTGTTCTGGACTGTCACTCGGATGCCGATGCCATTTCCCATCCAACTGATCACGCGCGTACACCCGTTCATCACTGTAAATCAGCACAAGATTCGTCGTCTTGAAACGGTCATTCCGATAGACCTGCACGAAAAGTTCGTCAGAGATATAAAGCCGAGCCCTCAGCAGATTCAGGCTGTGGTCGAGGATGTTCAATCGTTGTATGTACGCCCGGCGAGCACGTTCACGATGCAGGGCAGCCAGCAACTGGTCCACCGTCATGCGCGTTGAACGAGTCCGCCTAATCTTTCGATTTCAGCCTCCATGTCGGCGATTCCTGTCACGGCAAGTTCCCAGTCGAAGTAATTCTGTTCCTGCTCAGAGCCTGGCTCAGAGTTCAGGATTTCTTGGCGGAATCTCTCAAAGGATTGTCCATACTTTTCATTGAATTTGCGATTCAGTGCACGATACTTGATCAGGTTCTTCTGCGCGCGTTCGAGGAGCAGTTCAGCCAATATCTGATCAATGCTCATATCCGGAAACAAACGTCGGGCGCTGGCCTCTAGTGTCGTCGCAATACTAACCGCCATCGTCTTCCTCCAGCTGTCTATTGCTCATATCTCTTGACATTCTATCGCAGAACATTGAACGCAAAAAAAGGTTCGCCCGGCTTTTTCGACCTCCATTCTCTCGGATGGTCGGCCCGCCGAGCAGCGCAATTTCCAACTGATCTTCCAAAGCCGGCTCCAAAAGGTGACAGTCACCTGTTCTCAAGCGAGCAAACGCCCCAAATTATCAGGTGACTGTCACCTGGCTCGAAGCTCGCTTACGGGCATTTGGGATCGTTTTCTGATCGTTCGACGCCTAAACTGCATTATATCCATGAACAGGAATCAGAACATGTTAAAGACTCTTAATAGTATCGGTCGTGGTTTACTCACCTTGCACATATGTACACCAAACGATTAATCCTCCCCACACTCGCGCTGCTCGCCGTCACGCTGGCGTGCGGGGGCGGGGGCGCAGCAAAAGAGGCAACGCCGCCGCCCGCGGCCGAGTCAACCCGGGCGCAAGCCGCAGCGCCCGCTTCTGAGCCAACGTCTGTCCAGGAAACAGAGCCGCCCGCGGCCGAACCAACGTCTGCTTTGGATATTGAAGCGGTCTTTACGCAGCCGGCCGCCGCGCCGGACGGCTCTACGACAGCGCTGACCGCCGGGGAGTTCTACGACCTGGCGCTGGCAGCCGCGCTGCAGTGGCAGCCCGATGCCGTCCTCATCCGCATCAGCGGCGGCGGCGAGACCTTTCCGCTCGACGACGCCGGCCGCGGCGAGGTCTGGACGGCGGAGTTCTACTCCCCGGCGGTCAAAGAGACGAACGACATCCTCGCCGCCGGCGGAAACATCAGCACGGACGTCGAGTCACACTCAGGCGCAGCTCCGCGGCCGGTTCCCGACATGCAGACCGTCAACCTGGACCTCGGCAGCCTCTACGACACCGTGTTGGCCGCCGCCGGAACCGAATTCGACGAAAACACGGAGATCGCAGCCGTGCTGCGGCGCGACGTACTGGACGAGAGCGTTCCGGTGTGGACGATTCGGATCGTGAAAGTGGGCGCGCCCGAGCCGCCCTTCACGGCGATCCTCGACGCCCGCAGCGGCGAGATTCTGCGCAGCGAATAGCGCGCCGGTCGGCAGATGAAAAGTGAACAGGTTTACAACTACCGCGCCTACATGTTGCGCGTCTGGCGTGAAGGCGAAACCGGCCCCTGGCGCGCGACGCTGGAAAACGCGCACACCGGCAAACGCTACGGTTTTGCCGATTTACAGCGGCTGTTTGATTTCCTGATACGGCAAACCGACGCGAGGACGCCGGGAGAGGAGGAGGTCCCAGAACAAAATGCAGACAGCACACCCGACTGAACATTTCTCGACGAGAACAACCAGATAATTACAAGGAGAAAAAACAATGAAACGTACCCTACCATTTATATTGTTTGTTTTGATGCTCGCGCTGCCGGCGCTGGCCTGCGGCGGTGGCGATGAGGCCGCTCCACCTGAGAGCGAAGCGGCCGACGCTGACGCGCCGGCCGAAGGCGATGCGCCCGCAGCTGAAGGCGACACGGCCCCCGCCGGCCCGGCAGCGGCGACTACGCTGGAAGAAGTGCAAAACGCCGTGATCCAGATCGAATTCCTGGGCGCATATCGAGACCCGGCCGTCGGCGCGGTCTCCGGCTCCGGGTATGGCTCCGGCTTTATCATCGACCCGTCCGGCATCGCCGTCACCAACAACCACGTCGTTGCCGGCGCAGCCTCGTTGAAAGTGCACATCGGCGGCGACACGACCGAAACGTACAACGCCAAAGTCCTGGGCGTCTCCGAGTGCTCTGACCTGGCCGTGATCGACATCGACGGCGAGGGCTTCCCCTACCTGGAATGGTACCAGGGCGACATCTCCGTCGGCACGGAAGCCTACGCCGCCGGCTTCCCCCTGGGCGAACCGGAGTACACGCTCACGAGCGGTATCGTATCCAAGGCCTCCGCCCCGGGTGAAACCAGTTGGGCGTCTGTCGATGCCGTGATCGGCCACGACGCCACCATCAACCCCGGCAACTCCGGCGGCCCGCTGGTCACCGGCGACGGTCAGGTGATCGGCGTCAACTACAGCAGCCGCGCCAATGTAGACCAGTACTTTGCCATCAGCGCCGAGAAGGCCATCCCGCTCACCGAGCAATTGCGCGCCGGGGAAGACGCGGACTCCATCGGCGTGAACGGCCAGGCGGTTGTGTCCGATGATGGTTCGCTCTCCGGCGTGTGGGTGTCGTCCGTGGTCTCCGGCTCCCCGGCCGACCTGGCCGGGCTGGAGGGCGGCGATGTAATCGTGACCATGGAGGGGGTGCAGATCGCGACGGACGGCACGATGTCCGACTACTGCGACATTCTGCGCTCCCATGCTGCGACCGATACGCTTGCTATCGAGGTGCTCCGCTTTGACACCCAGGAGGGGCTTGAGGGGCAGCTCAATGGCGAACCGCTGGCCCTGGCGTTCTCCTTCGCGGCCGCGGCCGAGACCGCCACCGAGGGTCGAACGGGCACCGGGTCTCTGGTCAGGTTTAACGATGCGCTCGCCGGCGGCGGCCCGGATGGGGCCGACGAATTCTCTTTCATCGGCGTAACCGGCGGCGAAGTGCTTGCCTACGTTGCGCCGGCCGCCGACCTGGATGTAGGCATCGCGATTCTGGACAGCAACCAGAACATGGTGGCCTCGGTCAATGACGCCGGCGCGGGCGGCGCAGAACGCCTCCCCTACACGGTCACAGGCAATGCGGATGTATACAAGATCGTCGTGCTCGGCGAGACCGGCGGCGACTACGAGGGCGTCTTCATCGGGTCGGAGCAGGTCTACTTCGAGCTAGAGTCGCAGTACCTGATCGCCGGCAGCCCGCCGCCCGGCAAGTCGGTCGGCTATGCGCTCGCCGGTCATAGCGGAGAGACGCTTAAGATACTGGTGACTTCGGACTCCAAGGCGCCCATCGACGCCGGTATCCGCATCGTTTCGTTCAGCGACCTGAACACGGTGCTGGCAGAGGCCAACAACAGCGGCAGCGGCGGAGTGGAAGCGCTGTCCTTTCCCGTTCCACAGGATGGCGTCTACATCGTCCTGGTCGGCGACGCCAGCGGCGGCGGCGGAAGTTTCCTGATGGCGACGACGGTCGAATAGCCTCCGCTCTATTCCCCTCTCCCCGGCGTACGGGGAGAGGGGAACGCTTTACTGTTGCCGGCCTCCTTGCGATGTTGCTCAGAGCAGGCCCGACCGCGCCCTGGCTCGAGAATGCCTGCAAGATTTGGCCTGATGACAACCGTCTTGGCAATCCGACCTACGCACCTGTTTTCGAAGGAGAATCTCATGACAGAAACACCTTTGCCCAACGAACAAACCAACCGCACCATGGCGTATGTCAGCCTCGGTTCGGCGGCTGCCGGCTGGCTGCTTGGGGGGGTGTCCGCTTGCGCGGGCTTCCTCTTCCCACCGGGTTTCATTTGCGGCGGGATCGTATATCTGCTTGGCAATATCGCCGCCGCCGTCACGGGCAACCTGGGGCGCAAGCAGGCGGGCGAAAGCGGCGACGAGCAGGCCGGAAAGATAGCCACGGCAGGGTTGGCCCTGGGCGCGGCGGGCACGGCCATCGCTCTCCTGCTTGCCTGCGCGCTGGGGGCGCTGGTCATCGCCGGCCCGGCCATCGGCAACGTGTACTCGAACATTGTCCCCTGAACAGGCGGCAGCGCCCGGCCGGTTGAGCACATCGTTGACGCGGCTAAATCGAATTGGCTGCGGTGTTTCCGCCCGGCGGAATGACGTTCGGTGAACGACCGCATCACAATTGCCCGCTTCGTGAGCAACCATGGCCACGAACAAGATCACAACCTCGAACGTGACTTTCTACCCTCAGCCCAATGGCGACCTTCTTATCCGTCGCCGACACTTCCGTAATCTGGTCGGGGTGGTTTTAGCGCTGCCTTTCATTGCTGCCGCCGTTTTCGTGGTGTATCGGTTCTTCGTCAGTCTGTTGTTTGGCCAGCTGCGGTCGGAGGACCTGGGCGAGGCCCTCGTGTGGCTGGCGTCTTGTTCCGGCGTCGGTCTGGCCGGCGGAGCTTTGCTGCTGTACAGCGCCCGGGAACTGCGGTCTCCCGATCTTCTGATCGAAAAGTCCTTGCGGCGTGTGACGCTGCGGCCACGCCTCGTGCTCGGCGCACCCACGCAAATCCAATCACTGGAGGCGTTCACGCACGTCGCTCACCGTATTGTGTCCCGAGTAGACGAGCGTGGGGCAGACTACGAGGTGCACCGGGTCGATCTGATCCGCGCCGACGGCAGCGTGATGCCGATTGCCGAGGTTGCGAAAAAACAGCACGGCCAGGTGATGGACATGCTGGCCGCGGCGACCGGGCTGCCGCAATTGCGGCCACCGGCAATCTAAAACTCGAGTCATAGCCATGGACCAACAAACCACATCGGAGCAGCAGCGCGTACCTACGGCAGCCCCGGATGCGGGCTCTCCACCAGAGTCGCCCGCGCCCGCAGCATCCCAACAGCCCACGCAAACGTGGGGCGACCGGGCCTTGCGGCTACTCACCAGCCTGCTCTCGGGTGCGCTCGTCGGCCTTGCAGCCGGCGCGCTTGTGCTTGTGGTCGGCGGCCTCGGGTTACGTTTTGTGTTTGTCACCATGTTGGAGGGCGGCGAGAGCGCCCTCAACTTGGGGTTTCTGTTAGCAATCGGCTGCCTTCTCCCGGCGACCCTGCTCACCGCGCTGATCGTGGGCCTGAGCGCTCTAGCTCCCATCCACATCGTGCGCTCGCGGATCGCCGCAGCGGGGAGTCTCCAGGCCCAAAGGGGCGATAGAGCGTTCAGCATTTCCTGTCTCAGTATTGTCGCCATAGGGGTATGTATAACCGCGCTGGGGGTTGTGGCTTATCAGGTCTTCCGCGCGTGCCCAGGGAGGAGCGCGTCGCTTTGCTCGCGTTGTACAAAAGCGCCAACGGCGATCAGTGGGATAGCCACCGGGGTTGGTCCTCCCTTTGGAGATCGCCCTGCCATTGGGAAGGCGTGGGGTGCCATGACGGTGGTTTTCTGACGACGCACGTTACCTACATCAACCTGCGCGAAAACCAACTAAGCGGCAGCATCCCCCCGGAACTGGGGCGCTTATCTCGCCTGCGAACGCTTAATCTGGATTTCAACCAACTGATCGGCAGTATTCCCCCGGAACTCGGGCAGCTTTCCAGTCTGGAACGACTCGCGCTAAACCATAACCAACTGAGCGGCGGCATCCCTCCGGAACTGGGAAATCTGTCGAGCATCCAGGCGCTCTATCTAAGCAACAACCAGTTGAGCGGCGCAATCCCCCCGGAGCTGGGCAACCTCACCTCGCTGGAAGACCTCTCGTTAGCGAACAACCAGCTCAGCGGCAGTTTGCCCCTGGAACTGAGCAACCTCTCCAACATGGACGAATTCAACTTTGACGGCACAGACCTGTGTGAACCGGCGCAGGCTGCTTTCCAGGAGTGGCTCACCGAAATCAGGATATTAGAGCGCACGGGAGTCACCTGCCCGTAATGTTTCGACCAATCATGTTTTTCCTGACGAGCGTTAGTTTGCTGCTGCCTGGCTGTGGGACTCTTTTCCTCGATCAGGAGACGGCGACCGCGCCCCCGCAACCCACGGCGGCCCCTACGCGCGCGCTGACCGCTACGCCCACGGTCGCCTTCACCCCCACAGCAACGGAGACTTTCTCACCTCCGTCGCCGTCCCCCACGCCAGCAGCCGCCTCCGCACTGCTGCTGGACACCGGCCTCCCCCCGGACGAGATTGACGGGCTGGCCGTCTCCGAGGACGGCAGAATCCTGGCCCTCCTCCACCGGGGAGAGACCGTCAAGGTCTGGAACCTGGAAACAGGAACCTTGCTGTACGACCTGCCGGTTCAGGGCGGCGAAGCAGGCGCCCTCTTCCTCTCCCCGAACGGCCGCTATCTGGCCGTGTGGGTGTGGGACGGCAGTGGCGGCAGTATCATCAGCGCCTATCGCGTGGAAGACGGCGCGCGCTTGCAAAGCACGGCGTGGGAGGGCGAGCGCCCCAGCTTGCGGTTTTCGCCGGAGGGGGAGACGCTGGCGCTCGGCGTTCCGGAGGCGGGCTGGCCGGCGCAATCCATCCACCTCTTCCGCACGCGCGACGGCGCGCCCCTGGCGACGATCGCCGACGACGAAGCGTTGCACATCGCCGCAGCGGCTTTCTCCCCCGATGGGCAAACGCTTGCGACCGGCGCGCTGCCGCGCCTGATCCGCATCTGGCGCGTGAGCGACGGCGCGCTGCTGCGCAGCATCGAAGCGCACCTGGACGAGGTCGTCTCCCTGGCTTTTTCACCCGACGGCGTGTACCTGGCCTCCAAGTCGTGGTCCTTCGATCCCAACACGTACATCTGGCGCGTAAGCGATGGGACGCTGGCGCACACATTGGACGAGGAAAACTGGGACCCGACGCGCGCCTTTTTCTCCCCCGACGGGAAACTGGTCGCCCTGATCGCCGTGGAAGGCGTCAAGATATGGCGCACAGACGATTGGGCTTTCCTTGGCGTCGCGCCGGCCACAGGCGGCTTCGAAGACCTGGCAGGGTATACGTTCTCGCCGGACGGGAAGTACCTGTTCGACCGCGCCGCCGGGCTGCTGTGGCCGCTGCCGGACACGCCGTTCGACGAACTGCAACCCGTGCAGGTCGAAGGCGACGCGCTGGCGCTGTCGGCGGACGGCGTGGTGGTTACGGCCGACGAGCGTGGTGGAACGCTGCGTTTGTGGAGGACATTTATACTTGTCGAAAACGGTCGGCAAAGAAAATGAATCGAGAATCGTCTCTTGCCTTGTTCTTTCTATTGTTTAGCCTGCCGGCGCTGGCCTGCGGCGGGGGGAGCACG
>JBHHUI010000035.1:0-10642 GCA_046753805.1 Anaerolineales bacterium | reverse complement strand
GTGCTCGCGCGCGAGGAGCGCGCAAGCTATGTGGTAGAGTAGTGCCGTTTTGTGAGCGAGCCGGATCGCCGCTTGCAAAAGAATCCGATGAATATGGACTTTCCTCTTTACGCAGTGATCATGGCGGGCGGTAAGGGAACGCGCTTGTGGCCGCTCTCGCGCGCGGCGCGCCCCAAGCAGGTACTTGCGCTATTGGATGACCGGAGCCTGTTTCAGATGGCCGTCGAACGGTTGCGGCCGCTGTTGCCCGTGGAACAGATTCTGGTTGTGACGACGGCCGATGTGGCTGACAAACTAGCCAGCCAGGTACCCGACATCCCGCCCCGCAATATCGTCGTCGAACCAGAAGGGCGCGGCACAGCCCCGGTCATCGGGCTGGCAGCGAGCGTGGCCGAGCATCTGGCGGGCGGCGAAGTGATCATCGCGTGCCTGACGTCCGATCATTACATCGGGGACGTGGACCAGTTCCGGCGCGTGCTGACGCTGGCAATGGAGACGGCCCGCGATGGCACGATCGTTACGCTGGGCATCCATCCGACTTTCCCATCCACGGGATTCGGGTATATCGAACGGGGCGCGCCGCGTTCGTCGCCTCCCGAACATCAAATATTCGACGTAGTCGCCTTTCGGGAGAAACCGGACGCGCCCACGGCGGCTGCCTTTGTGGCCGATGGCCGGCATTCGTGGAATTCGGGCATGTTTGTCTGGCGCACCGGTCGCGTGCGATCCGAATTCGAACGGCAGTTGCCCCAAACGGCGCGCTGCCTGAAAGGTATCGAAGTCACGCTCGGTTCACCGGACCACGCGCGCACGATGGAGTCGATCTGGCCCCAGATTCCACGCGAGACGATCGACTACGGCATTATGGAAGCAGCCGAAAACGTAGCCGTCATTCCCGTGGACATTGGCTGGAGCGACGTCGGCAGCTGGGCGTCGCTGCTCGATATCTTGCCCCCAGACGAATGTGGCAATGTCGTGTTGGATGCCAATCACTATGCCATCGACACGGAGCGCACGCTCGTTCGCGCTAACCGGCTTGTCGCCACGATTGGATTACGCGATACGATTATTGTCGATACTCCCGACGCATTGCTCGTGTGCGCCGCGGACCGCGCGCAGGATGTGCGGCAGGTAGTGGAAAAGCTGCAACAGAACGGGAATGGTTACTTGTAACTCTCAGAGATTGGAGATTGAAGACTGGTCATTTTCCATTGCCCCCGGTAATTGGTAATTGTCCATTACTCATTGCTCATTGTTATGGATGCTTATTGCGTAAAGTGTAAAACCAAGCGAGAAATCCAAAACCCCGAACCGACGTTCACCGCCCGCGCCACAGCCGCAACGCGGGGGACCTGCCCGGTGTGCGGGACGAACCTGTTCCGCATGGGGAAGACTCCGGCCCATGAGGGGTTGACCCCACCGAAACCGACGCCCGCCGCCAAGAAGCGCAACACAAAAACGAAACGCTCCGGCAAGCTGGTTATCGTCGAGTCGCCCGCCAAGGCGAAAACTATCGCCCGCTTTCTCGGCAAGGGCTACACCGTGAAAGCATCGTTGGGGCACATCCGCGACCTGCTGCGCTCGCAGCTCTCCGTGGATGTTGAAAACAACTACCAGCCCAAATACCGCGTGCCCAATGAAAAGCGGACCGTGGTCAAGGAACTGAAGAAGGATGCGACCAGGGCCGCCGAGGTCTATCTTGCGACCGACCTCGACCGGGAGGGAGAAGCCATTGCCTGGCATCTTCTGGAGGCGGTCGAAGTTGAACCGGAGCGCGCTCGTCGTGTGGTTTTCGACGAAATCACACGGCCCGCCATCGAAGCTGCATTCGAGAATCCACGCATAATCAATATGGACCTGGTGAACGCGCAGCAGGCACGGCGCATTCTCGACCGGCTGGTGGGGTATTCGCTCAGCCCCCTGCTATGGTCGAAGGTGCGCGGTCGCTTATCCGCCGGGCGCGTGCAGTCGGTGGCGGTGCGTCTGATTGTGGACCGCGAACGCGAGATACAGGACTTCGATCCGCAGGAATACTGGAGTATCAGGGCCGAACTGCTGCAGCAGGACACGCTTGACGAGGACGCCTTTACCGCGCAATTGCGTCGCATCGGCGACAAGCGGGTGGGTCTTGATAAAGATATCAACCTGGCGTCGGAAGCCGAGGTGCAGCCAGTGCTGCGCGAATTGGAGCAGGCCGACTGGCATGTGGAGGCTGTCCGGCACGGCGAGCGCAAGCGCAAGGCGCCGGCGCCGTTTACTACGAGCACCTTACAACAGGATGCTTCACGTCGATTGAACATGAGGGCGCGCCGCACGATGGCGATTGCCCAGCAGTTGTACGAAGGCATTGACGTGACGGGGCGGGGCGCAACCGGCCTGATCACCTACATGCGCACAGACAGCGTTAACGTATCGAAGTTGGCCCAGCAACAGGCGCGCGAATACATCGCCCGTGAGTTTGGACCCGAGTTTGTGCCGCTCGAACCGCCGCGACACAAGACGCGCAGCAAAGGCGCGCAGGAGGCGCATGAGGCCATCCGCCCCACCGATGTGACGCGCGCGCCGGACTCTTTGAAGCAGTTCCTGACGCGCGATCAACTGCGTCTGTATCGACTCGTATGGCAGCGATTTGTCGCCAGCCAGATGAAGGCGGCCGTGTACGACACGCTCTCGGTGGACGTACACGCCGTGCGGCCCGACCAGACGTACCTTTTCCGCGCCAGCGGTTCCACGCTGCGCTTCAGCGGCTTCCTGGCGGTCTACGAGGAGGCTGCCGAAGTGGATGCGAACGGCAACGGCAATGGCAATGACGCCAGTCACATCCCGGCGCTGGGCAAGGATGAGCCGCTTCGGCTGCACCGGCTGCTTCCCGAGCAACATTTCACGCAGCCGCCGCCGCGTTTCACTGAGGCGACGCTGGTGAAAACTCTGGAAGAGCATGGCATCGGACGGCCCTCCACGTATGCGCCCACGATTTCCACGATACAGAACCGGGGCTATGTGATTCGGGAAGACAAGCGGCTTTACCCGACGGACACCGGGATACTCGTAAACGACCTGCTCGTGGACCACTTCGCCAACATCCTCGATGTGGGGTTCACGGCCGGCATGGAAGCCGATCTGGACCTGATTGCGGCCGGCGAGAAAGATTGGGCGCCGGTGATCGACAGTTTCTACAAGCCGTTTGCCGAACAGGTGCGCCGCGCCGAAGCGGAAATGCCCAATGTCAACACCGGCCCGGAGGAAATCGGCCGCGATTGCCCCGAATGCGGGAAACCGCTCGTGATTCGGTATGGGCGCTATGGGAAATTCATCGGCTGCTCGGGTTTTCCGGAGTGCCGCCATATGGAACCCTGGCTGGAAAAAGTCGGCGTCAGCTGCCCGCTCGACGGCGGCGACCTTGTGGAGCGCCGCACCCGCAAAGGACGCACATTTTATGGTTGTGCGAACTATCCCGAATGCGAATGGACGAGTTGGAAACGCCCGTTACCGCAGCCATGCCCGGAATGCGGCGGGCTGCTGGTGGTGAAGAACCGCACTCACGCAGTTTGTACGGTTTGTGAGACCGAGACGGCGCAGGATGAGCTTGTGCCGCTCGAAGCGGAGGCAGCCCCCGGGTAGCGCCCCCCCCGTCGGCATTGCGGCGGCCGGCTGCGAATGGCGATCAACTGACTCGCAACCTCGCTGAAGTCAACTTTTCCACGCCCGCTTGCCGGCGGCTCGCAAGGACTGATTCCTGGCACCAATGTTGCAACAATCATAAAACTGTGTCATAGTATCCGCGCCTTGTTGGCGACCAAACACTGCTCCCCGGCGGTGAAATGAGCCTTGGTGGGGGACCAAACGTATGGAGGCGATCAACCAAATCATCAAAGATCGCGTGGGTCTGGCTGTCGGTGTAGCTTTTGCCGCTGGGCTTCTGATTGGCTGGATGCTGCTGGGCTGGGTCATCGCCCCGGTCAAATGGGTTAACGCCAGCGCAGCCGAACTAAACCCTGTGGCGAAAGTCGAATGGGTCAAGATGACCGCCGATTCGCTGGCCCTGAACCTCGGTTCTGATACCGCTATCACCACAGCGCAAGACCGCGTCGCCCAATTGGGCGACCAAACAACCGCGATCAATGACGCCATTCAGTTTTCTGAGGGCGTCGATCAGCAACGGGTCGCGCAGCTGCAACAGGTGCTCCAGGGCGCCGGCGCTGCGCCGGGGCAGGACGGCGGGAGCGCGGCTCCCGCCGAAGGAGAATCCACCGGGGTGCTCGGCGGCGGCGCGCTCCGCGCGTTGTTGATCGCATGCGGCGTGATCTTCCTGTTTGGCGTCCTGGGAGCCGGTGGGCTTTACGTGCTCCGGCGACGGCAGACTGGCGATGAGGATGGCGAACCTGACTTCCGCACGCCGGCGCAGGCGGCTGCGGCCGCAACCTCCACGGCCGAAGCGACCGATTACTCCGCCGCGGCTTCCGGCACGCCGGTGGCGCAGTTCATGACGACGTACATGCTGGGCGATGACCTGTACGATGACTCGTTCAGCATCGACGACGCTGCGGGTGACTTCCTGGGCGAGTGCGGCGTTGCCATCGGCGATACCATCGGCGTCGGCGATCCGAAGAAAGTGGCAGCCTTCGAGGTCTGGCTCTTCGACAAGAACGACATTCGCACGGTCACCAAAGTGCTGATGAGCGAGCACGGCTTTATGGACGAGGCTTTCAAGTCCAAGCTGGCCTCGAAAGGGGAGCCGCTGGTTGCCCGCTCTGGCGAGACGCTCGTGCTGGAGACCGCTACGCTCAACGTCACGGCGCGTATTGTGGATATGCAATACGGGAGCGGGCCGCTGCCGCCCAACTCATTCTTCCAGCAACTTACCATCGAGCTGGCGGCCTGGAAGAAGACTGACTAGACGGGACACGGATTAACGACAAACGCCCGCGCCGGTTTCGCGCGGGCGTTTTTTATTCCGACTGCGTCGCGGCAGCTACTCGATCCTCAATACTTCGAAACGCAATGTCCCGCCGGGGGCTTCCACGACCACTTCTTCACCGACGCGCTTTCCGAGCAGCGCTGCGCCAATGGGCGACTCGTTTGAGATCATGCCGTTGCGCGGGTCGGCTTCCTGCGCGCCGACAAGCATATAAGATTCGGCTTCGGCATGGCCGCCTTTCTCGGATATAGTCACTTTGTGTCCAAGCGAAACGCGATCAGTGGATTCCGTATCTTGAATAATGGTCGCCTGGCGCAAGACCTCTTCGATTTCCAGTATGCGTCCTTCGAGAAAGGCTTGCTCTTCTTTTGCGGCGATGTAGTCCGCATTCTCGCTCAGGTCGCCCATTTGGATGGCAGCCCGCAGCCGTGCCGCCAGCGCAGGGCGTTCAACTTCTGTAAGCTCGACAAGCTCGGTCTTGAGTTTCTCGACGCCGGCCGACGTCAAATACATTTCGTCTTTTGTACTCATAACAAGGCGCAATTATAAACGCACTTTGGTCGTCTCAAGGCCGCGTATACGGATCGAACAACTTGGCGTGTTCGTCGAGCGCGTACCGGTCGGTCATGCCGGCGATGTAGTCACACACCGCACGCTGCAGCCCGCGCGCCTCGACCTGCGCCAGTGCGCTCGGCGGCAACTGTTCCGGCTCGTCCACATAGGCCCCAAATAGAGCCGCCAGAAACTTCTCGGCCTTCTCCGCCATACGCACGACGCGGAATTGGCGGTACATGTTCTGGTAGAGGAAGTCCTTCAACTCACGATTCATGCGCGCCATATCGTCTGACCACCCGATGACGTTGTAGTCCAATTGCTGCAACTCCAGCGGGCTTTGCGCGCCGCTGGCTTCAATACGGTTGCTGGTTGCGGTTACCAGGTCGTTTACTTCCAGCCCGATAAGGCGCCGGATCAGCCGGTGGCGGGTCAATTCGTCAAACCGTCCTGATTTCCAGCCAATGCTGTCGCGACCCAGTTCCCACAACCCGACCCCGGCCAGTTGCTCGGGAACAAGCATGCCCGAGCGCAGCCCGTCGTCCAGGTCGTGCGCCGTGTACGCCAGTTCATCGGCCGCGTTGGCGATCTGCGCCTCCAGATGGCCGCGCAGTTCGGCGTTATATTCCTGGGCGTCTGACACATCATATTCTGTCTCGTGCTTGACAATGCCCTCGCGCACTTCCCAGGTGAGGTTTAATCCCGCAAAGTCCGTATAGCGCTTTTCGAGCGCAGTGACGATGCGCAGACTCTGTCGGTTGTGATCGAAACCGCCATGGTCTGCCATGAGCCGGTTCAGCACAACTTCGCCTGAATGTCCGAAGGGCGGATGCCCGAGGTCATGCGCGAGACAGATTGCTTCGAGCAAGTCCTGGTTGGCTCCCAGCGAGCGCGCCACGCTGCGCCCGATCTGTGCGACTTCCAGCGTGTGTGTCAGGCGCGTGCGGTAATAATCGCCTTCGTAGTTGACGAAGACCTGGGTTTTGTACTCCAGCCGCCGGAAAGCGGTGGTGTGGAGGACGCGGTCGCGGTCGCGCTCGAACGCCGTCCGGTCGGTAGTTTCATCTTCGGGGTACGCACGGCCCCTGGAATCACGGCTGCGGAACCCGTATGGCGCGAGTGATTGATCTTCGTATTCTTCGAGTTGTTGGCGGGTGTAGATCATTGGGCCAACCTCCGCTGGCGCTCCCATTCCGGCAGGTCCTCTTCTTTGTCGAGCATGGCCTGCCGGAGTTCGAAAATCTGATCGCGCAGCAAGGCGGCTTTCTCGAATTCCAGCGCTTCGGCGGCCAGCTTCATTTCCTTCTCCAACTGTTTGATCAGACGTGCAAGCTCGTCTTTCGGGAGCTGCTGCGGTGTGCCCACAGCGTATTCAGCCTGCTCTTCGGCCAGTACATGTACGCGGTCGGTCAGATCGCGCACGGCCTTCACGATACTCGCCGGGACAATGCCGTGTTCTTCGTTGTACTGGACCTGGATTTCGCGGCGGCGGTTAGTCTCGTCAATTGCCGCCTGCATGGCGTCGGTAATCTTGTCGGCGTACATCAGCACGCGTCCGTTCACGTGCCGGGCGGCGCGCCCGATGGTCTGGATCAACGCCGTGGCCGAGCGCAAAAAGCCTTGTTTATCCGCGTCGAGAATGGCGACCAGCGAAACCTCCGGCAGGTCGAGGCCCTCGCGCAACAAATTCACGCCAATGACGACGTCGTACAGTCCAAGCCGCAAGTCGCGCAAGATTTCCACACGCTCGATGGTGTCGATTTCGGAATGCAAATAATGCACTTTGATCGCCAGTTCGAGCAAGTAGTCGGCCAGATCCTCGGCCATGCGTTTGGTGAGCGTCGTGACGAGGACCCGCTGGCCAATATCCACGCGCGAGCGAATCTCACGGAGCAGATCGTCGATCTGGCCCGTCACGGGACGTACTTCTACTTGTGGGTCGACCAGCCCGGTGGGGCGGATGATCTGCTGCACGACCTGCTCGGCCTTTTCCATTTCATACGGGCCGGGCGTCGCCGAGGTGTAGATCACCTGTCCCATCCGCTCCTCAAACTCCTCGAAATTGAGCGGGCGGTTGTCCAGCGCCGAGGGCAGCCGGAACCCGTAATCCACCAGCGTTTCTTTGCGGGTGCGGTCGCCGCCGTACATGCCACGGATCTGCGGCACAGTCATGTGACTTTCGTCGATCACGAGCAAAAAGTCCGCCGGAAAGTAGTCCACCAACGTCCACGGCGGCGTGCCGGGCGCGCGTTGGTCGAGCGGGCGCGAGTAGTTCTCGATTCCGGAGCAGTAGCCCACCTCCCGTAGCATTTCCAGATCGTAGCGCGTGCGCTGTTCGATGCGCTGCGCTTCCAGATGTTGCTCACGCTCCTTGAAAAACTCCAGCCGTTCTGCCAGTTCGGTTTCAATGTCTCGGATTGCGACCTGCAGCTTTTCTTCCTCTGTGATGAAGTGGCGAGCGGGGAAAATGTCGATCGTCTCGTGCAGCGCGAGCATCTCCCCCGTCAGCGGATCGACCTCCATGATGCGTTCGATCTCGTCCCCGAAGAAGTCGAGCCGGAACGCGGACTGCTCGTACGGCGGGAGGATCTCTAGCGTATCTCCGCGCACGCGGAATGTGCCGGGCTGCAGCACAGTGTCGTTGCGGTTGTAGTGCACCTCCACGAGTTGGCGCAGCAGCGCATTGCGGCGGATGGCCTGGCTCGCATGCAGGCTGATGATGACCTTGCCATAGGCCTCCGGCGAGCCCAGGCCGTAGATGCAGCTCACCGAGGCAACGATCAACACATCCCGCCGACTCAGCAGTGCGGTGGTGGCCGCCAGGCGCAGGCGCTCAATCTCCTCGTTTACGTCCGTTTCCTTCTCAATATACAGATCGTGGCGCGGGACGTAGGCCTCGGGCTGGTAGTAATCGTAATAGCTGATGAAGTATTCGACCGCGTTGTTCGGAAAGAAGTCTTTGAACTCGGCATAGAGTTGCGCCGCCAGCGTTTTGTTGTGCGCCATCACCAGAGTGGGTCGCTGGGTGCGCTCGACCACCTGTGCGATGGTAAACGTTTTGCCTGTTCCGGTGGCGCCCAGCAGCACCTGCTGGCGCAGGCCGCTCTCGATGCCTTGCACGAGTTGTTCTATCGCCTGCGGCTGATCGCCGGTGGGCTGGAATGGGGCGTGGAGTTCGAATTGCGCCATTGCGTGTCAGTCTACCATCAAGGCGCTTCGATGGCGGTCAACTCGCGCGTGGACGGGTCGAGCAGGTAATATGTCGTGTCGGTCGGCGACAATTCAGGCGCCTCGCAGGTGTGATATTGATAGGGGCGCTCCGCGAGCGCGACCCAGCGATCTTGAAACCCCAGCAGGATGAAGTCGAGGCCGGGGTCAGACAGGAGCGTGGTGTAAATACGTTCGGTCAGGTCTGCCTGTACCAGCTCCGCTGCTTTGTAGTAGCACGCGGGACACTCGCCGACGATCTCACGGCGTGAATACACGAATCCACCATCATCCGGCAACCAGAACACCCGCCCGACGATCTCCTCATCCGGCGCTGCGCTGCGCAGCAAGCGGCCCGTGGAAAAAACATATCCCACAACGCGCGTGAAGAGGCAGCCCGAGCGGAACTCCCAGCCCACCACGGCCGTGCGCGCGCTGTTCCATGCCAGCGTCGAGACGCCTCCCAGGTTGACGATTTGCTGCGTCGTCGGGTCAAATACGCTGGCTGGCGCAGTACCAGTGTCCAGGTTGTGGATGATGAGCAATTGCCCGGTGCTGGACCACTCAAAAAGCTCGAGCGCGCGATAAGCATCCTGCGTCCACGTTGGATCGCTCACGCGCGTCTGGTTGCCGGTCGGCAGGTCCACGATCCACAGTTCGTCGCCGGCGCGTGCTTCCGTCAGTTGGGCGAAGGCAAGCCAGCGGCCATCCGGCGAGAGCAGCGGGCTGCGGCAGATGCTATGCTCGTAGCCGAGGGCGCGGATTGCGGCGCTGTCTGGCGGTGTGGCTGCACAGGTCGCCGGTAGGTCCGGGTGGGGCGTGGCTGTCGGACGAACATCCCCGGTCGCGGACGGTTCGGATTCCAGCGTGGGAGGCGATGCGTTGACGATGAACGCCGGGGCGGTGGCCGTAATCGGCGCGGGGGATGGGGTGCTGGATGCAGGCACATCCGTGCCAATCACTGCGGCTGCGGCCTGCGGTCTTGGCATGGGCGCGCATGCGGTTACAGCGAGTACAATGATGAACATGCCGGATCCAATCACGCGCACGGACGGGATTATACCGGATGGACCGGTCCGTTCGTCGGATACGCCGCTGCTGGTCATCGTGGGCCCGACCGCCGTTGGCAAGACCGAGATCAGTTTGCGGATCGCTCCGCAGCTGGGCGGCGAAATCGTCTCGGCTGATTCGCGCTACCTGTATCGCGGTATGGACATCGGCACGGCCAAGCCGACGCCGCAGGAACGGGCCTCCGTCCCACACCATCTGGTCGATGTCGCCGACCCGGAGCAGCCGTGGTCGCTGGCGGAGTACAAGCAGGCCGCCATGCAGGCCATCGACGATATTGCAGCGCGGGGGAAGTTGCCTATGCTTGTAGGCGGCACGGGACAGTACGTGCGGGCGGTAGTGGAAGGCTGGACGATCCCGCCGTCTCCCCGGAGCCGGCAGTTGCGCGCTGCACTGGAGCGGGAAGCTGCAGCCGCGCCGGCGGCGCTGCACGCCCGCCTGACCGCGCTCGACCCGGAGGCCGCCGCGCGGATCGACTATCGCAATACCCGGCGGGTCGTGCGCGCGCTGGAAGTAACCCTGGATACCGGCATCCCGTTCAGCCAGCAGCGGCGCAAGCATGCGCCCCCGTTGGATATATTCCAATTGGGACTTACCCGCCCGCGTCCGGAACTGTACGCTCGCATCGACCAGCGCGTCGACGCCATGATGGAAGTCGGCCTGCTGCACGAAGTGGAGCAATTGCGAGCCCGGGGCTGCGCGTGGAGTCTGCCGGCGATGTCGGCCCTGGGCTACAAACAGATCGGCGGCTACCTGCGCGGCGAAACCGATCTGCCGGAGGCGGTGCGCCTGATCAAGAAAAACACGCGCCGTCTCGTGCGGCGGCAGGCCAACTGGTTTCAGGCGACCGATCCGGAAATCCACTGGTACGATTTATCGTCCGAGACCTTTGATTCC